>JBBRHI010000518.1:0-2823 GCA_038222995.1 Bacteroidia bacterium
ATGTTAGCATCCTTGATAAGCTTAAAAAATCGTACCTTCAAGTATTGAAAAGTATTGAGCACTTTTACCCTCCCGTACTATATTTATGCAGAGCTTCGATAACCAAAATAAAACCCGAAAAAAACTATATGCACCCGCTAATCCCAATGAAATTGGGAAACTGCAGCCGCAAGCCATAGAGCTTGAAGAAGCAGTGCTTGGTGCCATGCTTCTTGAAAAAGATGCGTTAAGCACCGTAATTGATGTATTATCACCCGAAAGTTTTTACAAAGAACAAAACGGCATTATTTTTAAAGCTGTTTACACCTTGTTTAACCGCTCCGAACCCGTTGATATTTTAACGGTAACACAGGAGTTGAAACGAACCGGCGAATTAGAATTGGTCGGCGGGTCTTTTTATGTATCCTCCTTAACCAACCGTATTGCATCTTCCGCCAACATTGAATACCACGCCCGTATTGTAGCGCAAAAATATTTGCAGCGCGAGTTAAATCGGATCAGTACAGAAACCATTAAATCTGCTTACGAAGACAGTACCGACGTATTTGAATTACTGGATGCAACCACGCAACATATTTTCGAGATCTTAGATTCGAATGTCCGCAAACAACACGCGGGCATGACTTCTTTAATTGCACAGGCCATTACCGAAATTGAAACGGCTTCACAACAAACAGACGGTTTGTTAGGCGTACCTTCGGGCTTTACGGCTTTAGACAGGATTACGGGCGGTTGGCAAAAATCGGATCTTATGATCCTGGCCGCCCGCCCCGGTATGGGTAAAACGGCTTTTGTTGTAACCATGGCAAAAAATGCAGCGGTTGAATTTAATAAACCCGTTGCTATTTTCTCTTTAGAGATGTCTTCCCTGCAGTTGGTAAAACGTTTGATCTCTTCTGAAACAGAAATTGCTCAGGATAAAATATTAAAAGGAAATTTAGATAACCATGAGTTCGTTCAATTAAATGAGCGGATCAAAAAATTATCGGTAGCGCCCTTGTATATTGATGATACCCCTGCCCTATCCATTTTTGAATTAAGAGCGAAGGCGCGCCGTTTAAAAGAGCAGCAAAATATTTCATTAATTATTATTGATTATTTACAATTAATGAGCGGCGGCCCTGACAGTAAGGGAAACCGTGAGCAGGAAATATCCCAGATCTCCCGCGGTTTAAAATCGCTGGCTAAAGAATTAGAGATCCCTATTATTGCCTTATCACAGCTAAGCCGACAGGTAGAAAACAGGCCCGGTGGAAGCAAACGCCCCCAATTGAGTGATTTACGTGAATCGGGAGCTATTGAACAGGATGCCGATATGGTGATGTTTATTTACCGTCCTGAATACTACGGCCTGGAAGTAGATGAAAATAACCAACCTACCAAAGGACGCGCGGAGATTATTATTGCCAAGAACAGGCATGGCTCTATTGTGGATGTACCGCTTCGTTTCATCGGACAATATGCAAAATTTGCGGATCTGGATTATACTGAGGGACAGGACATTTATACAGGAATTACCACCGGTTCGGGCATTGTTCAAAATACCGATTTCCTATCTCAGCCAAATACAAAAACAGTACAGTCTGCTAAATGGGACGACGACGAGCCTTCTAATAATGATATCATCAGGAGGAACGATATTGATGAAGTATTTTAATAAGATCTAATCCAAATTTAAACTATGGTAAAAACAATTGTAGTACTGCTTTTTACAATTATTGTTATCCCTGTTGTATCGTTTTATTTTGATGATCCCATAACGTTTCAACAAAAACACATTTTAATTCATACCCTTTACATTACCTTAATTATTGCGCTGCTATGCTTTGCCGTAGGACAAATTACCGGTAATTGCAGCCAGGTAGATAAGCTCTGGAGCATTCTGCCGGTGATGTATGTTTGGTATATCACTTATGCGGCAGGCTTTAATGAGCGTATGGTGTTAATGGCTGTATTAGTAACTGTATGGGGTGGCCGATTAACCTATAATTTTTCAAGGCGCGGCGCTTACTCGTGGAAATTTTGGACAGGAGAAGAAGATTACCGTTGGGAAGTGCTGCGTAATAATTCTCTATTTAAAGGGAAGAAAGTACGTTGGTTCCTTTTTAATTTATGTTTTATTTGCCTGTATCAAAACGCGCTCATCTTACTGTTTACATTACCTATATTGGTAACCTTAAACGCACCCGACCAACACTTAACCCTACCCGATTATGTTTTAGCCGGTTTATTTATGGTGTTTGTAATCATTGAAACTGTTGCCGACCAACAACAATGGAATTTTCATAAAGAGAAAAAGCGGTTAAAAGAATCGGGTCAACCCCTACCCGCCGATTACGATAAAGGGTTTATTACAAGCGGTTTGTGGAGCAAAGTAAGGCACCCTAATTACATGTCGGAACAAAGCATCTGGATCATTTTTTATTTTTTTAGTGTAGTGGCCACAGGTCATTGGATCAACTGGTCTATGGCAGGTTGCTTGTTGTTGGTCATCTTATTCCAAGGCAGCTCCGATTTCAGTGAAGCAATTTCTTCTTCGAAATACCCGGGTTATGCAGACTATAAAAAAAGAGTGGGAAGATTTATTCCTAAGTTTTGGGAACCGGTTTCTTAAACTATAAAATATGCCCGAGGAAACTTTTCCTCAAATAGTGGGTTTGCCTTCTTTTTCCCATACAGAAGCATTGCTTTTACTTGGCACATGTTTTTAACATTTAATGCATAACCAACTAAAATATAAAAAATGAAAAAAGTAATGATCCTTACCATGCTTGCTTTAGGAGCAGGTTACACTGAAATGAAAGCGCAACAACCTGAAGTTAT
>JBBRHI010000519.1:0-2822 GCA_038222995.1 Bacteroidia bacterium
ACCGTATACTGATTTAGCGAAAAAAAATAACGCTACTATTTAATATATTTTTGAAACTCATTTTCATGCTGATTTCGTGTCCGGCCATTTAGACCTTTCAGCTCAAACAGGCGCCGATATTGTATTTGGCCCTAATGCCAATACAGATTTTAAAAGCATTAATGCAGTTGACGGGCAGGAATTTAAAATAGGAAAGCTTACCATTAAAGTGCTTCATACTCCCGGGCATACTTTACAATCGACCACTTATTTGTTGCTTGATGAAACCGGGAAACCGCATTCCATTTATACCGGTGATACCTTATTTATAGGTGATGTAGGCAGGCCTGACTTGGCTATAAAATCGGATCTTACACAAGAGGATTTGGCAGGCATGCTTTATGATTCGCTTCGTACAAAAATAATGACCTTACCGGATGATGTGATCGTATACCCTGCACACGGCGCAGGCTCTGCTTGCGGTAAAAATATGAGCAAAGAAACATTTGACAGTTTAGGAAATCAGAAAAAAGTGAATTACGCTTTAGGAAATTTATCGAAACAGGAATTTATAAAAGAGCTTACTACCGGTATTTTACCTGCACCGCAATACTTCGCTAAAAATGCTAATCTTAATAAATCGGGTTATACAAATTACGATACCGTTGCCGCTAAAGGAAACAAAGCATTATCTGTTAATGAGGTTAAACACCTTTTACAAACTACCGGTGCATTAATTTTAGATGTTCGCGATCCAAACGAATTTGCGAAGGAACATATTAAAGGTTCTGTATTTATTGGTATTGACGGACAGTTTGCGCCATGGGTCGGCGCATTGATAACAAATATTAATCAACTTATTGTGTTAGTGGCACCGGAAGGAAGAGAGGCCGAAACCGTGATGCGTTTAAGCCGCGTAGGTTACGATAATTGTTTAGGATTTATTAAGGGTGGTGTAAATGCATGGAAACAAAACGGAGAGGCGACAGATTCTGTTCCAAGAATAGAAGCACCTGAGTTTATTTACAAATTAAAAGATCATAAAATAAACGTGCTGGATGTTCGTAAACCGGGCGAATATGAATCGAGTCATCTGGAACGTGCAGACTCTCACCCACTCGATTTTATTACAGACTGGCAAGATTCTCTTTCTAAAGATAAGCCTTATTTTATACATTGTGCAGGTGGTTATAGAAGCATGATAGCGGCTTCCTTGCTTAAAAGACAAGGCTTTATTGATGTAACAGATGTTACGGGAGGCTACGGCGCTATTCAAAAAACAAATATAGATACGGTTAACCAAGCCTGTTCGTCTACAAAAGTATAGCTAACCGGAATGTTCAAAGATACAAAGCTCTACTCTATTCTGAATAACAAATGTCCGAAGTGCCATCAGGGAGATTTCTTTATTTATAAAAATCCTTTCAATATAAAGAATTTTACAAAAATGCATAATCATTGCCTGCATTGCAATCAGTCTTTTAATATGGAGGCCGGCTTTTATTACGGAGCAATGTATGTAAGTTATGGTTTAAATATTGCTTTAGGAGTAGGTTTATTTATACTTTTGGTGTCTTTATTTAAAGTTGAATTACTCACCTACCTTTTTACGTTTTTCGGATTAGTGCTTGTTTTATTCCCATGGATCATGCGAATTTCTCGATTAATTTACATAAATATGTTTGTAAAATTTGATTCTTCAAAAAAGTAACTTATATTTAATGTATGGTGCTTAATAAAAACATTGTTCTTGATTTTGCAAAACTCGATCTTTTAGATGATAATATTGTAAGAATCGAAATGTTTGATAAGCGATCGATCGGTGAGCATGAATGCCGTGAAATTAATAATTCGATTGGCATATTAACAGACGGAAGACAAGCACGCATTTTACTGGTACCGCAGCCTAATACTATTTTTGATCATGGTGCACGTGAGTTTTCAGCGAGTGATGAAGGATTACAATTTACCATTGCTGATGCCTTGATTGTGAACAACCTTGCACATAAAATACTTGTAAGCTTTTATTTAAAATTCAACAAACCAAAAAAGCCCAGCAAAGCATTTGAGAATGAAGAAGACGCTATTAAATGGCTTTTGACTTTATAAAAAACCTAAAGAAAAAACCTCGAAAGATTTTCTTCCGAGGTTTCATTTCATGTAATTCTACAATCAAACCCGTGTCATTTTTTTCAGGACCGGGTAGTTAAATTTAATCTTTTTCGTGACCGGTTTCCATTTCAGATTTTTTTATAAAGCTTCCTTTATCATCAAACATGGCGTCAAAATGTTCTTTTCCTTTGCTCATTTCAGCCTCATACATTACTTTACCGGATGCCTCTGTAATCTTTTCAGCTTCTTCCAGTTTGTATTCTTTGTAATTTTTAGCACAATAGTCTGCCACCCCTTTAGGCAGCTCCGCTATTTTAATTTCCTGTTCTAATTCTTTAAACATTCCGTTCGCCTCAAATACGGCTGATGATTCAACTTTGTTCAAATCGAATTCTGCTTCATAAGCGACTCCTTCTTTTTCCCATTTGGCATTAGCTCCCGGGTATTTTTTTGAGAACGCTTCTTTTACTTTCGCAGGAACGTCTTTCTCACTTACTTTTTGTGCATTAGCGCAGTTAGCTATTAGCAAGCTGCCCAAAATAATTAACGTGTTTTTCATAGGTTTTGATTTTTAAGTTTATGTAAAGTTACAAGATGATTCTTTAGTAAATCTTTAGATAAACTAAAGGAATATTAAATTATAAATTGGAATTTACTCCACTATTAATACAGCGAATGACCCGGGTTTTATGGAAGGTCGCGGATGCTTGGTTTCTTTGGTAGCAGCAGGC
>JBBRHI010000520.1:0-2816 GCA_038222995.1 Bacteroidia bacterium
GGCGTTTTTTGCCTTGTTGCACCTTCTACTAAAGCAATCATTTTATCTAAAAAGGATTCGCCCGGTTCAGTCGTTACTTTTACGATAATCCTGTCGCTTAATACTTTGGTTCCACCGGTAACCGAGCTTTTATCACCTCCCGCTTCTCTTATAACCGGGGCGCTTTCGCCTGTAATAGCAGATTCATCAATAGTGGCAAGCCCATGAATGATCTCCCCGTCTGTCGGGATGATATCCCCTTCCGAACAAAAAAATAAATCGTCTTTTTTCAAGAGCGAGGAAGGAACTATTTCAATGTCGTCATCGTGCGTTTTATTGGGATCTGCTATCTTTTTCGCCGGCGTTTCTTCTCTCGTTTTTCTTAAGGATTCGGCCTGGGCTTTACCCCTTGCTTCCGCAATTGCTTCTGCAAAATTGGCAAACAATAAGGTAAGGAAGAGTATTATAAACACAAGCAGGTTATAAGCTAAGCTGCCTTGTGTGCCGTCATTATTAAACAAAACGGTTATGCAAACTATAAGCATGACCAATGTTCCAATCTCTACACAAAACATTACCGGATTTTTTATCATCTGCTTTGGATTGAGTTTAAAGAATGCCTGTTTTAAAGCTGTGGTTACCAACTCTTTTTGAAACAGCGATTTATTTTGTACAGTACCCATGGTTCAATATTTAATGGTGATATAAGGTGAAATATTCCGCTAATGGGCCAAGCACCAATGCGGGAAAAAATGCAAGCGCTGCAATAATCATAATTACCGCATAGGTCATAATGCCAAATGTTCCGGTATCTGTTCTTAAGGTTCCTGCCGATTCAGGAATAAATTTTTTCTTCGCTAAAATCCCTGCTATTGCTATTGGCCCTATTATAGGAAGGAACCTGCCAAGGATTAAAATAAAGCCGGTTAAAATATTCCAAAAATAATTATTATCGCCAAGCCCTTCGAAGCCGCTCCCGTTATTGGCTGCAGCTGACGTATTTTCATACAGCATTTCTGAAAAACCATGATAACCGGGATTATTTAACCATCCTACAGAAGGGTGCTTTGTGTATACATAAGATGATACGGCTGTGCCGACTAATATCAGGAACGGATGAAGCAGGGCAATGATGGTCGCAATTTTCATTTCCCTCGCTTCAATTTTTCTTCCTAAAAATTCAGGCGTACGTCCAACCATTAAGCCCGAAATAAAAACGGCTATAATAATGAATATATAATAGTTTAAAATTCCTACCCCGCAGCCGCCATAAAAAGCGTTGGTCATCATTCCCAATAATTGCATGGTGCCTGATACGGGCATGGAACTGTCGTGCATAGAGTTAACAGACCCTGTAGAAATAATTGTGGTAACTATGCTCCAATACGCGGAACCGGCAGACCCGAACCTTACTTCTTTTCCTTCCATGCTCCCGGCGTTTTGACTAATGCCCATTTCCGCTATGGCAGGATTACCGGTTGTTTCCGCTATTATTGCAGGAATTAAAAGCGTCAGCATTCCTATTGTCATGACTCCAAAAATAACGTAGGATAATTTCTTTCTCCCTGTGTAATATCCGAGGGCAAAGATCAGGGCAATGGGAATAAGGCATTGCGCAATCATTTCAACCATGTTGGTAAGGTAATTCGGGTTTTCGAGCGGATGTGCTGAATTAGCGCCAAACCATCCTCCCCCGTTTGTTCCCAAATGTTTAATAGCGATCATACCTGCTGCCGGGCCACGCGATACATGAACCGTATCTCCCTGCAAGGTTGTAATGGTATCTTTTCCTTCAAAGCCCGCCGGGGTTCCGTTAAATACCAATATAACCGCAATGAGCAGACTTACGGGCAAAAGTATGCGGGTGATCGCTTTTAAAAAGATATCGAAGAAATTTCCAAGCTTATCGGTTATCTTTTCCGTCATAGCATTAAATACGACAATGAGCGCGGCAATACCTGTAGCCGCAGAAACAAACTGCAAAAATGTAATTATCGCCAACTGGGTTAAGTATGTTAAGCCTGTTTCGCCTGAGTAGTGTTGTAAATTACAGTTTACCATAAAACTGATAGCCGTATTAAAACTCAGGTCAGGACTCATAGACGGATTACCGTCGGGATTTAAAAATAAACTGCCTTGTGTAAGCAACATAATAAAGGCATACACAAACCAAAGCATATTTAAGCTTAACAATGCCGTTAAATGCTGCTTCCAGTTCATTTGCCGGGCCGTGTCTATACCGCAAATACGAAATATAAATCGTTCTGCGGGAGCCATAAAATCAAGCCATGTTTTTTCTGCCCTGAATACTTTTGTTATATAGCGGCCAAAAGGAACAGCCAGTGCCACTGTAATAAGAAAGGTGATAATTACTCCAAGTATTTCATTAGTCATGTTTGAGAATTTAAAATTTAAAACTTTTCCGGTTTTAGTAACACATAAATGAGGTACCCGAAAACTACAATTGATAGTATAAATAAAGCTGTCATATTAAGGGCTTAGATGTTTTCGAAAAAATCAATGCTTTTTATAAAGAACCGGAAGCACAGCAACCCTGCTGTGCCTAACAGTATGCACGTAAGTATTTCCATAGTTTAATTTAAAAAGGATTAAAAAATATTTAGTTTGCTAATGCCTGTAAGTCTTTTATTATCTGTTCATTCCTGCAATAAGCACGTATAAAAGGCATCCGAAAAAGCAGCAGAATACCGTTACAACCGCCCACATGATTATTTTTTCTTTTCCGCTTTTCGTCATGCCGTTGCATCCGTTAAATTCCTGTGCAAACCTGCCTGTTATATTCTTTTCTTAAAGAATCATTCATGATCGCTTTCAGC
>JBBRHI010000521.1:0-2811 GCA_038222995.1 Bacteroidia bacterium
TCATATTATAATTTGTGGTAATCGTATAATCATTTGTACCGTAAGACGAAATAGTACCTGAATTTAATGCTAATGTATAGGTATTAACAATAATGCCGGTTGACTGCACCGTAATAAGGGCGGGCGTTATGCTGAAATCTGCGGTAAGCGTTCCATTATTAACAACCCTTGCCACGATGGTATCATTGCCAAAGCATTTTTTAAGATTTACCGGCTTTATAAGTGCTGTAAGGCCTAAATCAAATGGAACAGCCGGTACAATGTTCACCATGTAATCTTCTGTCTCGCCCCACGTAGGATTGGTGCAGGGGCCCGGGGCAACGCTTGATTCAGTTTCAATAACGCGCATACGCGTAAGGCCCGGTGTAGCGGTTGTAGGAATGGTAATGCCGCCGGCAGCATTCACTACAGTACCCGCAACGGCAAAAGGTGTGTAAGCAGAGGTGTAAATTGCTTCACCCGGATCGGTAAATAAGCCGTTATGGTTGTAATCAATCCATACACGGATCTTTCCGCTGTAAGAAGTTCCGTTACACATACCAACAGTTACCGATAAAGGGTAGTTTAATCCCATCACGTAATTAGCAGCCGGTAAGGTTGTATAATTAGAATATTCATAAGCCAATGAACCCGCTCCCGGTGCAACAGCTCCGCAGGTGCTGGTGTTATTTAACGCACCGAAGGTTACGTTAAAAATTTCATCGTCAAAGGTAGAACCTGCTGCTGATGTACAATATGTTTGCCCATTGACCTGTAATGCCGAAAAAAATAGCACATTACAAATGGCCAATAACTTAAAAATATTTTTTGAGGGATTAAAACGGGTGTAAAGTCTTTTCATAGTTATTCAATTAAAGGATTTGATACTTAACAAAAATATAAGAATAATTTGTTAAAACCTATGCATTGGCTTAACAAAAATTACTTAAAAAGACCTTATTCTCTGATTCTTATTTTGTAATTTCGCTTCATGAATTCTCTGTACATTTTGTTTTTAAATTTAGGCGGCGGCGAGGTAGTGGTCATTGTATTAGTAATTCTTTTATTGTTCGGAGGTAAAGGGGTTCCTAATTTAGCCAAAGCTTTGGGGAAAGGCATGCGTGAATTTAAAGATGCTGCAAACGGCATACAGAAAGACATTCAGGAAAGTACAGGCGGTATTACCGAAACGATCCGTGAGCACATTCAAGAGGTAAAAAAGGAAGTGGACAGTGTTCATAAAAACGATCAATAAACGTTCGGCCGCATGAAATTCAGATTTTTTGCAATTTATACAGGGTTCATTTTTTTCTTAGTGCTTATTCCTTTTTCCTGTAAAACCGATCCCGTTAAGCAGGAACAGCCCGTATTTAATCAAACAAAGGTCAAGCAGCAGTTTATTAAAGCAAACCAACAGGTAGTTGTAAAAGAAGGTGATGAAATGGACTACTATCAAAAGTCGCATCATATGGCATTTATAAAAACAAATGCGGGCATTCGTTACTTTGTTTACCAAGCTTCCTTAAAAGGAGATTCCGTTAAAGACGGTGACCTGGTTAAAATGAATTATACCGTTTCACTGCTCGACGGTACCGAATGTTATTCATCTAAAACCACCGGCCCCAAAGCATTTAAAGTAGGGATGGAAGACCTTGAGGACGGCCTGCACAAAGCAGTAGTATATTTAAAAAAAGGAGACAAAGCCCTTATTATGATTCCCTCACACCTGGCGCACGGCCTGTTGGGCGATTCTAAAAAAATTCCGCCGCAGTCGCCTATCCTTTATGATGTGGAGATCCTTTCCGTTACAAAACCACACAACTAATAT
Source organism: Bacteroidia bacterium (assembly GCA_038222995.1). Lineage (GTDB taxonomy): Bacteria > Bacteroidota > Bacteroidia > B-17B0 > Aurantibacillaceae > UBA4416. The sequence continues at coordinate 1,808 of JBBRHI010000521.1, forward strand.
GATCAGAATTATAGCGCTGTTTTTTTTTGCGGAGGCGGTCCTGTTTAGCTGTACAAAGCCGCACTCAGCGGCAGAGTATACGAGAGATGCTGCCGGGTATTATTATAAACTGCTGGAAATTGGAGACGGTAACGTTAAACCCGGAAAGGAAAGTGTATTATTCTGCGACGTTACGGCAAGCTTAACTTCCGATTCCGTTTTTTTTAACAGTAAATACACAGGCGCAGAAGGCTTTTATATTAAGCTGCCGGGCACAAAACCGGCTTCCGGGAAATCTTATTTCTTAAAAGCGGCAGAAGGTGACAGCATATCTTTAATGGTGCCTGCCGGAGCATTTTTCAGGGACTACTTCGATACACTGGTTCCTGCGTTTTGTAAGGGTGATTCGCTCGTGAAATTCAATGTAAAGATTAACCGGTTTCTTTCTCCTGCTCAATATAATAATATGTTACAAAGTGTTTCGCAGGCAGTTATTGAAGATCGCGAACTGCATGAGCTCATGCAGATTGATGCCTATCTTCAGTTGCATTACCCGGAAGTGGAGCCCGATGCATACGGCCTGTATACTTTGGAACACAGCGGCGGAGGTACGGAGAAAATAAGTGCCGGAAAGCGGGTTAAAATAAGCTACAGCGGAACTTACCTCGACGGGAAACCCGCTGATATAGGGAGTCCTAATTTCGAATTCATCTTCGGGACGCCCGACCAACTTGTGAAAGGGTTAAATATTGTTATCGGTTCCTTAAAAAAAGATGAAACTACAAAAATAATAGTACCTTCGCGACTGGCTTTTGGCGAATTAGGAAGTAGTAATGAATCAGTTCCACCCTACACGTCGTTAGTTTACAATATTAAAATAATAGATATAAAATAAACAAAATGAACAAAATCACGATGCTTTTAAGTTCTGCACTTTTAGTGGGACTTTTCTCTTGTAGTAAATCAGAATACGATGGCTTTGAAAAGGCCGAGAGCGGTTTACATTATCAATTTTTTACCCAATC
>JBBRHI010000522.1:0-2801 GCA_038222995.1 Bacteroidia bacterium
GAATTCATTAATATTAACATTTTATTTTCTCCGGTATTTTATTTTTTTTGTATAGTTTTGCTTAGACAAACAATGAATTTTAAGAGAGTAACATATTTAATACTGACACTAAGTTGCACTATTGCAGTTTTTTCTCAAAAGTTTGCCGATCAGGTTCCGCAGCTTAAGCGTTACACCTCTGCACAGGTAACCGATCCCGATTACGGTATTATTATGTTTAATAAAATGGTGCCTGCTATAGGCGGCGATTCCATAAGGTATACAAAAGACGGCTATAATGCACAAGGCTGGCAGGAAGATTTTTATGTGAGCGGAAAACTATTACACAAAGGATTTTATATTGACGGATTCATTAAAATTTTTAAAAACTTTTATGAGAATGGTCAAATAGAACGAAGCTTAACGGTTATAGATGCTAAGCGCGTTAAAGTTGAAATTTTTTATGAAGATGGAAAGCCGCGTTCTACCATTAACTTTTTTGACGGCAATACTCAAAATCAGTACGATTTTTTTAAGAACGGCACACCCGAATACGTAGAGGAAAACGATAAAGATATTGAGTTTTTATATAAACGTAATTCGTATTATGAAAACGGAATGCCTGCCTCTATGTTTGAGCTTATTGATAAAAAAACAAAAAAATACACTAAGAAAGAGTTTTACGAAAACGGCCGTGTAAAAGAAGAAGGCACCATGTATTTCAGAAAAGAAGTAGGAGATTATCAAAAAGAAGGACAATGGACTTATTACGACGAAAAAGGAAATACCCTTAAAACCGAGAAATACCATAGCGGGCAGGTTGAATAATATTAATACTAAAAATTTGAAACAGGCTCAGGCCTGTTTTTTTATGCTTACACCTGCTTGCATATAATTTGATTAATAAATGGAATAACCTGCAATGATGAAAAAAATAATTACCCTAATCTTTTTAATATCCTGTTTTACCATGATGTCTTCAAACGCTAACAATGATCCTTTAAGTAAATTAGAAGGAACCTGGTATGTTAATATGAGCAATTTCAGCATGTGGTTAAAAGGAAATAAACATAATCCTCGTTTTACATACACTTTACAAACAAAACAACATATTGAGGGATTAAAAGATGTGGTGAATTATGATAAAAATGATAAGCAAAAGCGTATTATCGGGTTTGATAAACCGCTTAATACCAATATCACATCTTTTATTTGGCGGGGAAAAGGATTACTGGCACCCTTTAAAAGCAAATGGGAAATTTTATATCAAACTGATAGCTGGGCACTCATTCACTTTCAAAAAACAATCGTTACGGCAGAAGGATATGATGTGATTTCACGTCAAAAAAGCCTTGATGCGGCTACCATAGCTTTAATTAAATTAAAATTGAATGAATTAGGGATTAAAGACAATTTGCAAAGTATTGCACAAAAATGATCTTATGCTCTTTTAGCAAAAAGACTCACTTTCGATTCCTGCTTTTTCAGTAAACGTAAAATATTCTTTTTATGCGTTACAATTAAAAGTAAAGCTACAAAAACAGAAAAAATCAAAAGGGTACTATTGTTATTTTTAAGCACTAAATTTAAAAATAAAGGAAAACTAACACCGCCTGCCATTGACGACAAAGAAACGTAACGTGTTAATATAAGAACAGTTAAGAAAACAAGTAATACCAATAAGCTTGTAAAAGGTGTTAAGCAAATAACAACGCCTAAAATTGTGGCAACCCCTTTCCCGCCTCTAAAACCGGCAAAAACAGGAAATACATGTCCTACCAATGCCGCTACGCCTAACCCAAGCTCAAGGTCAACAAACTCAGCAGACTCAAAGACAAACGGAGATAAAAAAGCTAAAGAAGTAGCAATAATACCTTTTAAAATATCGATAATTAAAACAGGAATTCCGGCTTTTTTTCCTAAAACCCTGAAAGTATTGGTAGCGCCTGCATTGCCACTGCCGAATTCGCGCACGTCAATACCGTAAAAACGCTTTCCCCACCAAACCGCTGTAGGTATTGAACCTAATAGGTATGCAGAAATTAAAAGCGTAATAATAATAGTGGTTTCCAAATTGTGTTTAGTTTTTAGTTACACAAATATAACAATTATTTAAAATAACAAAACCGTGTTTAGCGTTTAAAAAGTATAAATTTTAACGTTTCGTCGGTAATATATTTCAAAAAAGCACATAAATATAAATTAACTTTTTTCCGCTTAATCCCTAACTTTTTATTATTTTCACGCCTCTTATGATCAGCTACGTAAACGGGCAAATAACCGAACTAAATCCTGCTTATGCAGTTATAGAAACCAATGGAGTAGGCTATGGATTGCTCATATCTTTAACCACATTTACAAGCATTCAGGATAAGACTTCGGTAAAACTTTTTGTGGAGAGCGTGTACGTGAGAGACGATAATCCTAAATATTACGGTTTTGCGGATATGGAAGAGCGTGATCTGTTCCGTAAATTAATTTCAGTTTCAGGCGTTGGCGGCGGAAGCGCCATGTTAATGTTATCTTCTTTATCGGCAGTTGAAATAGCAGGGGCCATTAATACAGCCAATGTAACTATGTTAAAAAGCATAAAAGGCATTGGAGAAAAGACTGCGCAACGCATTGTAGTTGACCTGAAAGGGAAGATGGGTAAGCATGAAGGAGGAATTTCACAGATTTTAACGACTTCATACAATAAAAATAAGGAAGAAGCGTTAATGGCACTCATTACATTAGGTTTTCCGAAAATGGCAGCAGAAAGATCGATTGAAAAAACAATAAAACAACAAGGAATAGCAACAGACAATGTGGAATTGCTGATA
>JBBRHI010000523.1:0-2798 GCA_038222995.1 Bacteroidia bacterium
CCATTGATCAACAAAAAAATTTATGGTTCGGCACCAGTGAAGGCTTGTTCAATTACGATTACTCAAGCTTCAGTAAAATCTCGCAAAAAAACGGGCTTTCTTCCAACATTTTATTTTTGCAAATCGATAATTTAAATCGGCTCATCATAGGTTTAAACACAGGTTTGGATGTATTGGACCTGAATGCGTTCAATAAAAATAAGGTCAGCGTAAAACATTTCGGTAAAGACGACGGCTTGCTGGCTTTAGAATCAAACTTTAATGCTTCTTTTAAAGATAATACCGGCCGCATTTTAATTGGCACTACTGACGGGTTAGAGATTTATAACCCAAAGTTTGATACGAAGAATACGCTGGAACCGCTTACTAAAATTAATCACGTAAACTTATTTTTTGGTCAAGAAGATATTTTTAAATATGCTAAAGTAGATTCAGTAACCTTGCTGCCGAAAAGCGCGGTACTTCCATTTTCAAAAAATCACTTAACGTTTCAATTCATCGGTGTCAGTTTAACGGCGCCCGAAAAAGTAATGTACCAGTACAAACTGGAAGGTATTGATAACGATTGGACCCCTCCTACTTCCAAAACAGAAGCCACCTACTCTTCCCTGCCTCACGGTAAATACAGGTTCCTGCTTAAAGCGATGAATAACGACGGTATATGGAACAAGGAACCTACGGTGTTTGAATTTGAGATCTCTCCGCCATGGTACAAAACGTGGTGGTTCTACACGTTATGCGCCGTTGTTTTAATAAGCGGCATCAGTATTTACAACTATGTAAGAACAAAAAAACTGATTGCCGATAAGCAAAAGCTCGAACGCATAGTAGATGAAAGAACACGCGAGTTAAGAGACGAAAAAGAGAAAGTAGAATTTATTAATAAAGAAGTAACGGAACAAAAAACCATTATTGAGCATAAAAATATTGAGATCACGGACAGTATAAAGTACGCGAAGAATATACAGGAGGCCTTATTACCTAACCTCAACAACATAGATACCTTGTTTGAAAAAAGTTTTGTGTTATACATGCCTAAAGACATTGTAAGCGGCGACTTTTACTGGTTTGCTAAAAGCGGCGACACCCGTTTTATTGCCGCAGTTGATTGTACGGGACACGGCGTACCGGGTGCCTTTATGAGCATTGTAGGGAATACCTTATTGAACGAAATAGTGAACGAGAAAAAGATTATTCACCCGGGAGATATTTTACTGGAGCTGCATAAAGGAGTAAAGATAGCCCTTAACCAAAACGCGCAGGAGTTTGAAAGAAGAGACGGTATGGATATTACCTTATGCTCGTTCAGCAGCCACACCAATCAAATTGAATACGCCGGGGCAAACAGGCCCTTATGGATTTACCGAAAAAAAGAAACGTATGAATTGGAGATCATTAAAGCCACTAAACACCCTATCGGCGGCTTAGAACTGGAAGAGAACAGGATTTATGAAAACCATGTAATGACTGTAAATAAAGGAGACTGTTTATACTTATTCAGTGATGGTTATGCGGATCAGTTCGGCGGACCGAAAGGCAAAAAATTTATGCTTACCAATTTACAAAAAACTATTTTGGAGAACATTGAGTACCCTATGGAAATTCAAAAGCAAAAGCTGACGGATGCCTTTATGGACTGGAAAAGTGACACTGAACAAATTGATGACGTATTAGTGATTGGCATTAAAATTTGACCCGTTTTTTAATTTTTATCTGTCATTATTATGTTTAAATTAGTGTTTTATTATCTATGAAAAATCAGTACTGTATTATAATGGCCGGTGGTGTCGGCTCTCGTTTTTGGCCTATGAGCACCACGAGTCATCCTAAACAATTTTTAGACATTTTAGGTACGGGAAGAACACTTCTACAGCAAACATTTGACAGATTTAAAGAATTATGCCCGGTTAAAAATATATATATTGTTACCAACGATATGTATGAAAGCTTGGTAATGGAGCAATTACCGCTTATTCCGAAAGAAAATATTTTATTGGAGCCGGCCCGTAAAAACACCGCACCTTGCGTGGCTTACGCTTCTTACAAAATTCATAAAATAAACCCTAACGCGTTAACCGTTGTAGCCCCTTCCGATCATTTAATTACCAAGGAAGATACCTTTGTAAAAGCCATTAAATCGTGCTTTGCAAAAGCAAAGGCCGAAGATTGTTTAGTGACCTTGGGAATTAAGCCCTCACGGCCTGATACCGGTTATGGCTATATACAATACATTGATTCACCTAGCAAAGAAAAAGACAAACGTATTTTTAAAGTAAAAACGTTTACCGAAAAACCCGACCACGATATGGCCAAGTTTTTTATGGAAAGCGGCGACTTTTTATGGAACTCGGGCATTTTTATATGGAGCACCAAAAGCGTTATTAAATCGTTTGAAGACAATGATCCGGAATTAGCTAATGTGTTTAAAGACGGAATAGAATTTTATAATACGCCGCAGGAAAAAGAATTTATTAAACGCGCCTATAACGTTTGCAAAAACCTGTCGGTGGATTATTCTCTTTTAGAAAAAGCCAAAAATGTATACGTCCGCTCTTCCATTATAGGCTGGAGTGACCTCGGCACATGGGGCTCCCTGTTTACACATATTAAACACGATAAAGGAAATAATGCGTTGGTAGGTAAAAACATTATGGAATATGATTGCCATGACTGCATAGTTCATGTGCCTAACGATAAACTGGTAGTGTTACAGGGCCTAAAGGATTATATTGTAGTAGAATCGGAAGGTGTGCTGATGGTGTGTAAAAAGCAGGATGAACAACAGATCCGTAATTTTG
>JBBRHI010000524.1:0-2794 GCA_038222995.1 Bacteroidia bacterium
AGCCCATTCCGTTAAAAAATTCTTTTTGAGTAGCTTGTCCGCCAATATCTTTACTTTTAAGGGTAAAGGTTTGCGAAAAGCCCGTTTGCATCGTGAGCAGGGCTCCAACGAGTGTCAGTTTTTTTAGGGTCATAGTAGTAAGTTTTGATTGTTAAAAATAAAGAACGGATGCAATACAAACAAATCTTCGAACAGAACAGCTATAAGTGCTTGGTAATAATATGTATTTTTATAGCCGGTTATACAAATGACCCGTTTCATAACACAAAAATAAATTTACATGTACGTAGGAAAAAATATTCGCTTTAATATAGTGTTTCAGTTTTCATGGAAATCCATTGTCGTATTCGTTTGCTATTCATCACTCATTACCTATGTGGTATATCATCTGCTGCCAAGGTTCGAAGGCTTACCTTTTGCCGTTATATCCGTTACAGGAATTGCAGTGGCTTTTTATGTCGGCTTTAAAAATAACTCTTCTTACGAAAGACTCTGGGAAGCACGTAAAATATGGGGAGCTTATGTAAACTCGAGCAGAACATTCGCCATGTATGTGATTGATTTTATAAATCCGGCCGAAGACCTTAGCACAAAGGATGTTACTAAAATTAAACATGCTTTAATTAAACGGCATATCGCTTATATTACTGCGGTAAGAACACAGTTAAGGAAACAAACCGTTTGGAAAATAGAAGAGGTAGGGAACAGGATCGTATCGGCTGATACTAATTTTGCAAATACTGAATTGGATAAAGAATTAAGCGGCTATATGTCTGACGAAGAAGTTGATTATGTTATTTTACAAAATAACCCGGCTGTTCATATTATAAAAATGCAAAGTGAAGATCTGCAATTACTTTATTCTAAAAAGTGTATGAGCAGCTTTCATCACATTGAGATCTCTAAAATGCTGGCCGATTTTTATAACCAACAGGGTGCCTGCGAACGCATCAAAGGGTTTCCTTTCCCGAGACAATATGCCTTTTACAGCAAATTATTTGTATATATACTTATCGGCATGCTTCCATTTTCTATTTACAGTGAGCTCTCAAAATTAAATGAACATATAGTATGGCTTACCATACCTATTTCGGTAGTGATCAGCTGGATCTTTTATACTATGGAAATTGTAGGTGATACCAGTGAGAATCCTTTTGAGAATGCCATTAACGATATTCCTATGACCGCTATTTGCAGAAACATTGAAATTGATTTGTTACAAATGTTAAAGGAAACGAATGTTCCTGAAAAAATTAAAGCGGAAAATAATATCCTGATGTAGTTCCGGCTTATATTTTAAAGACCTTTTTTGCCGATACGACCTGCGTTTTTATAGATACATCGTAAAGTGGAGTAATTCAATATCTTTTAATATATTTATGCTGTTAATTTTTACTTTTGTGAGCAAATTTTAAATCCGAAGCGCTGCTTATATCGTATTTAAACAAATGAAAACTGTAAAAGAATATATCGAATCAGGGATACTGGAAGAATATGTTTTAGGACTTACTTCCGAGATTGAGAATACTGAAATAGCAGTATGGGCATCTTCACACCCTGAAATTAAGAAAGAGATTGATTCTATTACGGATTCTTTAGTATGCTATGCTGACAAATATGCGCCTGAATTAGATCCTACGATTAAGCCAATGGTGCTTGCTACCATTGACTATATGGAACGATTAAAAGCCGGGGAGGCTCCGTCTTTCCCGGCTGAATTAAATGAGCACAGCAAAATGTCCGACTTTTCTGAGTGGTTAGATAGAAAAGATATTTCTTTGCCCGATGATTTTGAAGGATACCATGCTAAAATAATCGGCTTTGAGCCTGCTAAAACAACCGCTGTGATCTGGTTAGAACATGGTTCTCCCGAAGAGCTGCACCACGAGCTGTATGAAAAGTTTTTAATTATTGAAGGGACGTGCGATCTTACTATTGAGGGAAACGTACATTCGTTAACGGCAGGCGATTATTTGGCTATTCCTTTGCATGCTAAGCATGATGTACGCGTTACTTCTTCTAGTCCCTGCAAAGTTATTTTACAGCGTGTAGCCGCATAGTAAACATTTAACCTTCAAGGTCTATTAATGCTTTTTTGCTAAAAGATATTTCTTATTTGTATCATCCGTTTTATCCGTGTTCTGTTTTCTTTAACGGTCACCAAACTGGAAGTGCCCTCATCTTTTACAGCGCGGAGCCGCTTAATCATTCATCACAACGATGAGGCATTGCCTGTCTCCACCTTATTTCGGAAACAAGTAATCTTAAACGCTTTTATCCCGATTAGTGTATACTGAGCTTTACGAAATAACTTCTGGATTTTTTTATCTGTATCATCCGTTTTATCCGTGTTCTGTTTTCTTTAACGGTCACCGAACCGGAAGTATCCTTATCTATTATTAATAAAGTATATTTGCGCTTTTATATAAACAGATGAACTACGAATCGATACTTTCAAAGCTTAATATTACCGAATTAAATACCATGCAGAAAGAAGCCGGTGAGGCTATTTCTAAACATGATAACACCCTATTAATTTCTCCAACAGGTACCGGTAAAACACTGGCCTTTATGCTGCCTTGCCTGTCTTTTTTAAAGTCCGATGAAGCTCAGGTGCAATTACTCATTATTGTCCCTACCCGTGAATTAGCGATACAAATTGAACAGGTGTTCCGTAAAATGGGTACGGCGTTTAAAGTAAACTCCTGTTACGGAGGGCATGCCGTGGGTATTGAAGAGAACAATTTATTACAGCCTCCGGCAGTGCTCATAGGTACTCCGGGGAGGATCTCCC
>JBBRHI010000525.1:0-2792 GCA_038222995.1 Bacteroidia bacterium
CGCCATTTTCGCTTCTCCAATATATTCTGCTTTCGCGGTTGCATCTATTTTTGCATTTTCAAGGTCGGTAATGATCTTAGTAATAAGCGTCACAAATCTTACCTTCTCAAAGTGACTGCTCCTGTCCTGATTTATCATAAACTTAAAATTGGATGCACTTAAGAAATCGAAGAAGCCACCCCATTCAGGGAAATGCGCAATGTCATCTCCCGTTGCATCATTTAATTGTATGTCACTGTATTCATATCCATTAAATACATCTTGGAAACCTGTGGCAGTTTGGTAACCCCATTTTGCCTGGAAAGGTTTATACACTTCTAACATGTATGCTTCGAAGTCAGCTTGTGATTGCGGAAAATTAGACTGAGTAAGCGACCCGTATATTTTCGGCTCAAAATTTTTCTTGCAGGCACTAAAGATTATTGTTACTGCAAACAAGATTAAAAAATATTTAGATTTCATATCAAAGATTTAAGTAGTTTATAAATTAGCTTTTATACCAAATGAATAAGTAGCCGCCATAGGATAAGGAGCCGGCCCGCCTTTTACGCCGGCAGCCTGCACTTCAGGATCGGCAATTTTATAATTAGTAATTATAAATGCATTCTGAACGTCTCCGTAAATTCTTAATGTTTTAAAAATTTTGTTTACCGCCGGCACATTGAATGTGTACCCCAGGCTGATGTTCCGGCAACGAAGAAAGCTGGTACTTTCAATTCGTGTATTCACTCCCGTTAGCAACCCTAATGCAGATTCATTATAACCAACGCCAGGTAAAGTTCCATTCGGATTAGTAGTAGTCCATGCATTTTTTAGTTGCTGAATACCACTTTGATTTCCCGATATAAATCCGGCGGGATCACTCCAAAGAGTTAGATAATTATAGTTATATCCTCCGAACTGTCCATAGAAGAAAATGCTTAGATCAAAATTTTTGTAGCTGAAAGTATTGCCAAAACCAATACTTATTTTAGGGTCGTAATTGTAGCGGGCTACATCAGCCGAATCTAATTTTTTATCGCCGTTAATATCAACTAAAATTGGGGAGCCGGGCAATTGCGCATTGGCAGGTTGCCACGCAGAAGGAGTTTGGCCTACCTGTAAAATGCCGCTTGTTTTAAAAGCATAGATAGAATTTACCGGATCGTTCACCTTTGCATAAGAAGGCACATCGGCATTAGGAAAACGTGTTTTCCAATAATAATTTACATGTGAAATATTAATAAGGCTGTTCCAGGAAAAGCCTGTATTTGTCCTGACATTGGATGTATTTAAATTGACTTCATATCCTTTTCTTATCTGCTCGCCTGCATTAATATAATGTGTAGCAATAAAAGATAGAGGGTCTGTATTATCTGTAGTAAGTATTCTTGTAAAATCATCATAAAATAAATCAAACGAACCTGAAACCCTGTCTTTGAATAAAGAAAAATCAAGCCCCAAATTTTTATTAACTGTTTTAGGCCAGGTTAAATTTTGTTCATCCAATGATGAAAGATAAAACGCAGTATGTTGCGCTGAGCCATCGTTAAATGTAATGATAGAAGCATCGGGACTAAATGCACCATAGGCAACGGCGCCATTGGTAAGGCCTGTAACGCCAATGCTTGCACGAAGTTTTAAAAGGTTGATCGCTTTTACATTTTTTAGGAAAGATTCATTTGATAACTTCCATGCAAACGAAGCTGAGGGGAAGCCTGCATACTTTGATTGCGGAAAGAAATTACTAAATCCATCATAACGGTAGGTGAGTGCAAGCACATATTTATCAAAGAAATCAAAAGAACTTCTTGCGAAATAAGATCTTGTTTTATTATAATTTTTATAAGATGATATGCCAAAGGATGAAGCTGTGGCCGTTTGTAGTGCCGTAATTCCAATCGCATCTTTCATGTCAGCACCTTGCGCGGTAAATCCATAATCATCATAAATATATTGACCCGTACCTGCCACTGCGTCTATGCTCAAATTATCTTTCCATACTTTCTTTTTAAATGAAAGGGTGGCTTCCATAGTTTGATTCTGCCGCTGTGATTCTGTCCAGGAACCTCTTGACCTGTAAAGCTGAAAATAATAAGTGGTAGAAGGAACAAAAAAACTCCTTGTCGCATTTTCTGTATTGTTACCATATAAAATACGGCCGGTTAATATGTGAGGTACAATATTAAAATCTGCTGATACGGTTGCAAACAAAGAATTATAATTTGTTTTATCAGCTATATCTAACAATGAAACCGGATTACCGGTTACGCTAAATAAAGAGTATTTGCCCGCCGAGTCTCTAACGGGTACGGTTGCGGGATAAGCCAAAGCTGCCTGTAACGCTCCAAAACCCTGGTTGCCTGAACCTCCATTTTGCCAGCCGGCAGTAGAGTTTGTAAAATTATTTTTTGATGCTGTAAGGCTTGTATTTATAGTCACAAATTTTGCAGGCGTTACAGAAATATTCATCTTCCCGGAATATTTTGTAAGCCCTGAACTTTTGATAGTTCCCACCTGGTTAAAATAATTTCCTGAAAAATAATAGATGACTTTATCGCTTCCACCATTAACTGTTACACTGTGGTTATCTATACTGCCGTCTCGTAATACCTGGTTAAGCCAATTGGTACCCTGTCCTGCGTTTTGTATATCTGATGTAGAATATTTTGGTGTAAAACCTGTTGCAGCATTAGGGCCGAACGGTGCCATTTTATTATCAATAAGATATTTATCCAGCGTTAGCCGGTTAAAGTAAGCTTCATAATCAGAAGCATTTAAAGTTTCCAAATATTTCATATTCTTTACAAACG
>JBBRHI010000526.1:0-2790 GCA_038222995.1 Bacteroidia bacterium
TGGTTTACCTGCCTGGTGATCACGGAAATGGCGAGTTACAGTGCCGTGTGCCGCTTCTGCTTCCATAATTTTTCCGTCCGGTGTAATTAATACCGAAGTCATTAGCCCTAATGATCCGAAGCCCTGTGCCACTGAATCAGATTGAACATCTCCGTCGTAATTTTTACAAGCCCATACAAAGTTACCGTTCCATTTTAAAGCGGACGCCACCATATCATCAATTAAGCGGTGTTCATAAACGATGCCCGCTGCTTCGTATTTCGCTTTGTAATCTGCTTGGTAAATTTCTTCAAAAATATCTTTAAAGCGACCGTCGTATTTTTTTAAGATGGTATTTTTAGTAGATAAATATAGAGGCCATTTTTTATTTAAAGCCACATTAAAGCAAGAGTGAGCAAAGCCCCTGATTGATTCTTCAACATTGTACATACCCATTGCTACGCCGGGGCCTTTAAATTGGAAAATTTCATGTTCAATTACTTTTCCGTCTTCGCCTTCAAATTTCATGGTTAATTTTCCTTTTCCGGGAACTACGAAATCGGTTGCTTTGTACTGATCGCCGAACGCGTGACGTCCGACAATAATAGGAGCTGTCCAGTTAGTAACTAAACGCGGAACATTTTTACAAACGATCGGCTCACGGAACACGGTACCGTCAAGGATGTTACGAATGGTCCCGTTAGGCGATTTCCACATTTGTTTTAGGTTAAATTCCTTTACACGTGCTTCATCAGGTGTGATGGTAGCACATTTAATACCAACACCGTATTTTTTAATCGCTTCCGCCGAATCAACAGTTACCTGGTCGTTAGTGGCATCGCGGTGTTCCATGCCTAAGTCATAGTATTTAATATCTACATCTAAATAAGGAACAATCAATTTGTCTTTAATAAATTTCCAGATGATACGGGTCATTTCATCACCGTCTAATTCTACTACAGGGTTAGCTACTTTAATTTTGCTCATATATTATGGGGTTGTTAAGATTTTCAAAAAAGTTAGTCAAATTTATAAATATAATGTTGTGGAACAAACAATTTGTCTTAATTATTTTCAGTACATTTAAGTAGATTTTAATCTTCTTATTTATGAAATTCGTCGCTTTATTTGCATTGATTTTTATAGCTTTTGCCGGCATTTCGCAGGATCAGCTGTTTAAAAAAGACAATGCTAAATTAGAGGTTAAAGTATTGGAAATTAACCCGAATGAAATTAAATACAAATTATTTACATACCAAGACGGCCCAACCATTATTATTTTGAAAAGCGATGTAGCGATGATCATTTATCAAAACGGTACACACGAGGTTTTTAATACTCCTGCGCCTCAAATACAACAGCCTGTTATTATTTACAGGGAAGACCTCGGATTAAGGAGAGAAACTTTGAGACATACCATGGATTCTGTTAAGAGGGCAAGATTTAATGAGCTTATTGTTACAAAAAACCTGATCTCCTTTAATTTGCTGGAACCTTTTAACGGATCAATAGGCGTGAGTTACCTTCGGGAATTTGCACATAATCTTTTTCATGTGTATGTACCGGTTTCTGTAGGAGTGGCCACTCCGTATTTTAACCAAACACAAAACACCATTTTTGGAGGTTATAGCGACTATAATGGCAATGTAAGTGAATATGTTTATTCCAAAAAAACGATTGAGGCCGGTTTAGGATTACACTTTCAAACCAGCGGTAAAAGGGCAGTAACCCATTTTATCGGGCCTTATATAGGCATGGCGCAATTTACGGGATCTTATAATTCAAATTATTATGACCCCAATAACAATAACGGCGGGTCTTATCAACCGCCCGTAAAAACGCCTCATGATTTTGTAATGAACCGTTACACTATTATGATCGATAACGGTATTTTAATAAGGGCTCATAAAAATTTAAATATGATGCTGTTGGCAGGGATAGGTTACCATTCTGACACATATACATCAAACGATCCTAAAAACTTTAACACCGGCAACGGTTATAATTATTCTAACACCTCAAATTTTCCTATAAACAGCTTCAAGCTTGGAATGTCCATCGGCTATAGGTTTTAGACAATGTTGTACTATTAGGTGTAATTAAAGACATCGGTTAATTTTTACGTATGGGCTTGAGCGGGCTGTATTTAATTACTAATTAATTAATTACATTTGTAGCCTATTACTTTTATATGAAAATTACCGAATATCTTAAATCTGCGAAAGACACTCTTTTTTCTATTGAAATTTTACCTCCGCTCAAAGGAAAAAGCATCCAATCTATTTTCGACGGCATTGATCCTTTAATGGAATTTAAACCTGCTTTTGTGGATGTTACCTACCACCGTGAAGAATACATTTACAAAAAACGCGAAGGCGGTTATCTCGAAAAAGTAAGCATACGCAAGCGCCCCGGCACTGTAGGTATTTGCGCCGCTATTATGAATAAATACGATGTGGAAGCGGTACCGCATATTATTTGCGGGGGCTTTACACGCGAAGAAACAGAAAATGCATTAATAGACCTTCAGTTTTTGGGAGTTGATAATGTATTAGCGTTGCGCGGCGACAGTATTAAAACAGAATCGAGCTTTGTACCTGAACCGGGAGGGCATAATTACGCGATAGACTTAGTAAAACAAATTAAGGATATGAACTCGGGTGTTTACTTGGATGATGAGATGAAAGATGCCTCACCAACCAACTTTTGTATGGGAATTGCGGGTTACCCTGAAAAGCATTTTGAAGCGCCCAATTTATACAGTGATATGAAGTGGCTGAAGGAAAAAGTGAACGCCGGCGCCGATTATAT
>JBBRHI010000527.1:0-2787 GCA_038222995.1 Bacteroidia bacterium
AAATAATACCCTCCCCTTACTACAAATTGCGGAATGGTAATATTTATAACATCGGGGATTTTATTAAAGTCGGGCCTGTCATGCGCTGTGGCTTTATACACTGTAAAATCATAATCATGGTACCTGCCTGTTTCAGGGTAATATTTATTGGAATGATCGGCTAAGTGTATATCGCTTTTGCTGTAAGCGCAACGCGTGTAACCGAACATGGCGTAAAACTTACCTTGTCTTTTTTTAGATGATACAGTTGCTGTAGGCACGGCTGATTGAGCCATACCTATTACGTGGCAAAATACTATGGATATAATAATAAGTAAACGCATCATAACTCAGAAATAATTTCGGCGCAAAGGTAACGAATATTTTTATTCGACTCTATAGTAACTTTAATATATGAATTAATGAATGGAAATGCTACTTCGGGCCACTCAATAAACACATAAGCACCTGAAGAAATATATTCTTCAAAACCTATATCAAAAAGTTCAAGAGACGATTTAAGCCTGTACAGATCAAAATGAAATACCTTTTGCCCGCTGTTGGTTATATATTCATTAACAATAGCGTATGTAGGGCTGCTCATGGAACCGGCAACGCCTAATTGCCGGCAAATCTCTTTAATAAAAGTTGTCTTGCCCGACCCCATCGGTGCTTCAAATGCCATAATACGGTGAGTTTCCGCAAAATTAAGCAGTTCGCGGGCAGCTGCGCCATGTAATGAAATATCGGAAATATTAATCCTTAATGACATTTTAATTCGAAATAGTATTAATAGTGCTGAGGTAAAGTTCTTTATTGACTTTTTGCTTTTTTCCGGTTTCTAAATTCACCAGTATCCAGTTCTCTTTATTTACGATCAGGGCCTTATTATGATCTAAATAATAAAAATCTTCTCCTTCTATCCCAAATTCATCTTTTTTAATATCATCTGCTATCATATATATTATTTTAGGTTCATAAAGCTTATATACATGAATGTGTTTTGACGAAAATTCGATATGGTTTTTATTTGTATAAATAACAGTACCGCTGTAATTATACACTTCGTCGCTTATGCTCCTGTTAAAAACAGCGCTGCAACAGTAAATTACACTGTCCTCCGTGTTAATGGTAATGTGTTTGTTCTCGCATTTAATAATTGTTTTACCGGTAGTATCTATCAGGCCTTTGGATCTTACAATGTCACCGGACGATTCTGTATAGAGCTCCGTTATGTAAAAGCGGTCTATATCACTCTTAACTATATTATCGAACCCGTACGAAAGTTGCTTACCGGCCTTGTTAAATAAATATACTTTATTGTTATAAAGCACTTTAAAGCGGCTGGAAGTATTCAGGTAATCAAGCTTTAATTCTTCCTGGTTAGGAAAAGCGCTAATGCTATCTTTTGACTGAGCTTCTTTTAATTTTAGCTTTACGTTTTTATCGGTAATAAAATAATAATCAATTACGGCAGTTTCCTCTCCTGTTAAAGGATTTATAAGTGTTTTAGAATTGTTTTTATTCCCAACCATGGCTATGCGATCCTGTTGGTCGAATGCAAAAGCTGTATCGTATTGCGGTTGTATAACAGGGGAGGCAGTTTTGTAGCCCCATTTATTATTTACCTTATAAGGAAGTAACGTTTGTGCTTTGCACAAAAAAAAGGCCTGGCATAATACAAATATATACAGTAAATTTTTGATAGCTCCGCTTTAATTCAAGCCTAAAATTAGTAATTTTTATTGCAGCACTACACCCTTAAATCTTATCTTTTGTTTAGGTACTTTAGCGTTTGATATTACTTCGATGATCCTGTCTTGCCTGTCGTAAACTGATTTTGTGTCAAAGTAAACCGTAAGGGTATCTGTTTCATTAGGCTTAACGGGATATTTAGGGAAATCGACCGTTGTGCAGGAGCATTCCGCTTTGGCTTCATAAAGCTCTAAAGATTCATTACCTGTATTGCTGAAAGGAAATTCTACCTTTACAATCTCTCCTTTTTTAACAAAGCCAAACGATTTTTTAGTGTCTTTAAATTTTAGCTGCGGCTGAGCGTAAATATAGGTAGAGAATGATAAGAGTAGACTTAAACAAAAAACCCTCCCGGTTATGGGAGGGTTTTTAAATCCTATATTCCAATTATTGTTTTGGTGCATCAGGTGCAGGTGCTACAGGAGCCGCTTCTACCACTCCTTTGATTTTAACTACTTTGCTCGGCTCTTTTGCATTTGATGTAACCGTTACATTTTTTTCAAAAGGGCCGGGACGTTTTGTGTCGTATTTAACTCTTATTGTTGCTGATTTACCGGGTAAGATGGGTTCTTGAGGCCAACCCGGTTTTCCGTCGATCGTAGTAGAAGTACAACCGCATTGCCCCTGAACATTAGAAACAGTTAAAGGAGATTTACCGGTGTTTTTAATTTTAAATTCTCTTACGCCGTTAGCGTCAAATTTAACGGTTCCATAATCCAATACTTCATTATCGAATTGCATAACAGGTGCGTTAGGATCGATGCTTGGTACCACTGACCCGCCTTCTTGTGCATTTGCCGCAAATCCTACTGTGAGGAAAAGAGCAACTGCTGCTAATACTTTTTTCATATTATTAATTTTAAATAGTTAAGTACAGATTATTTTTTTTCTAAAGGAGCTCCTTGTGAAGGTGCATTTGTCGGGAATGCTTCTTCTACCGGCTTAGCGGCAATGTTTCCTTTAATCTGTAACGTTTGTACACCTGATTTTGCGTTAGATTGTACAGTTACTGATTTACTGATAGGTCCTACCCTGTTTGAATCATATTTTACT
>JBBRHI010000528.1:0-2768 GCA_038222995.1 Bacteroidia bacterium
ATAATAATCTCCGTCTTTTACGGCTGTAGTAGCCATTCCGCCGGCATCCGATCCTGTACCTGTTTCTGTTAAGCCCCATGCTCCAATCCATTCGGCTGTGGCTAATTTTGGTAAGTATTTAGCTTTTTGCTCGTCGTTGCCGAAAGCTAAAATGTGGCCTGTACATAATGAGTTGTGAGCTGCCATGGATAAACCGATAGAGCCGCAAATTTTACTGAGCTCAATAATAGCCGTTACGTATTCGGTATATGATAAAGCTGAACCGCCGTATTCGGCCGGTACTAAAACACCCATTAAACCTAATTCTCCAAGCTTTTTAAAAACTTCTACCGGGAAAATTTGAGCTTCATCCCATTCCATCATTTTAGGATAGATATGTTCTTTACCGAATTTACGGATCATATCAGCAATCATAAGCTGATTTTCATTGATTTGGAAACTCATTCCAACCGGGTTTTCTAATACTGCGCTAGACATGTTATATTATTTGAGTGTTTATTTAATTTTTGTTTTCCGTTTAAAAATCCTAATTCAACCACAAAGCTGAAACCACTTACTTTGGCACCTTGCATTTCTACTAAGTGTGCCGCTGCTTCGGCTGTGCCTCCAGTAGCTAAGAGATCATCGTGTATTAATACATTCCATCCTTTTTTGATACTGTCGGTATGCATTTCTATTTTTGAGGTGCCGTATTCTAAATCATATTCGTGACTGATAGTTTTATAAGGCAGCTTACCCGCTTTTCTTACTAAAATAAAAGGAACGTTTAATTTATTGGCCAATAAAATCCCGAATAAAAAACCCCTGCTTTCAATCCCTACAACCGCATCAGGTTTAATAGAGATAGCATTCATAAAGCCTTCCGTAATTTCATTACAAAGCGTTTGATTTTCGAAAATGGGGGTAATGTCTTTAAACATAATACCTTGCTTGGGGAAATCGGGAACGTCTCTTATCGACGCTTTTATATTGCTTTCTAGTGACATTATTCAGGATTACAAACTTAATGAAATTTCAATGAAATAAATTAAATTTATTAAAATTAACGTATTGATCACAAAAAACCTTTTAAGAAAAATGATAAACGGTTATTAATATCCTTCAAAATTATTTTTTGAATATAATCCAGTTACTTTGTTTGGCTGTTTGTGAAAGATCTTTACCGATCACTACCGTTTTACCGGTAACCGGATCTTTGTACATGCCTTCATCCCATGAGCCCATATCTGTATAGATCAGTTGCTTTATACCAAGTAAAACCAGGTCGTCTGAAAATACTTTTAAGGTGATCGAACCGGAGCTTTCAATAATAGCAACAGTATTATCTTTTAATATGGCAATGCCTCGGCGTTGAAATAGTTTCTTATCGCTGAAGCTTGCTGCTTTTCCGTTTTGAATGCATTGGATCTGTTGAAAGAAAGAGGCTTTATTCATTTTTGCAATGTTCAGCAAACTGTCTTTAAATAATTTTCCTTTACCTGACTGAAATACGTTACACTTATTTTTCTCAATATAAAATACACCGCCCAGTGAAGTATTTATAGCGGAAGTATTTTCTACCTTACCGTTAACGGCATAGATACCGTCAACTTTATAGTTTTGAAGATTTGTAAATGCTGCGGGAATGCAAGCTAAAATAGCAGCATCATTTTTATCCGGACGCTTATCCGTAAAGGCAATAGTACAGGTATTTTTTTTAATGAACGTATAGGTTGTGCCTGATTTTCCTTGTTTACTTTCTACTGAAATATTTTGTGAAACTAAGTCGGTTAATGAAACTACGGTTACAAGCAGGTATACTAAACGCTTCATCATGCTACCCTAATAATGTATCCTGTGCAGCCTTTAATAATTTACGGGTATTTTCTAATGTATCGCTTTCACCGTACAGGCGCAGCACAGGTTCTGTTCCGCTGGCCCTGATCATTAGCCATTGTTCGTTCTCAAAATGATACTTCCAACCGTCAATCGTTTCCAAGCGCTCTACTTTATAAGCACCGAAAGATTTGTACAGATCATTCTCACAATTTTTAATGATCTGTTGTTTTACAGCTTCTGTTAAGTGTAAATCATTGCGTTCGTATACAAAAGCACCTGTCAGTTCATAAAGATCAGCGATTAGCTGTTCCAATGTTTTTCCTGATTTTGCCATGTATTCCCAAATGGTTAATCCCATCCAAATACCGTCGCGCTCAGGGATGTGTCCCTTAATGGCAATGCCTCCGCTTTCTTCACCGCCCATAATTACATCCTCATTAATCATGTAGCCGGCAATGTGTTTAAAGCCTATTTGTGTTATAACGATCGGCAAATTATAATGCTTTGCCAATTTATGAATACGCGGTGTTACAGAAAACGCGGCAACAATTTTACCGCCGTATTTTTTTTCTTCTACCAGGTATTTTACGAGCAATAAAATAATATGATGTGAATCCACAAAATTGCCTTTGCTGTCGTAAAGGCCTATCCTGTCTGCATCTCCGTCGGTGCATAAGCCGCAATTAATATGCCCGTCTTTTTTAATCAGCTCACTAAATTCCAGTAAGTTTTTATGGATCGGTTCAGGTGCCTGCCCATGAAAACCCGGGTTATCATCGTCATGTAAATGAATAATGCCTGGAAACAAACGTTTCATCACGCGCTTGCCGCCCCCAAACATACTATCGTAGGCAAGCTTTAAGCCCGTGGATTTAATGGCGTAAATAACACACGACTCTTCCACATGTTTTATATACATGTCTTCGAGATTGGTGTATTCCAATAAACCC
>JBBRHI010000529.1:0-2750 GCA_038222995.1 Bacteroidia bacterium
ACAATGACCGCGATTGGTTTAATGCCCATAAAGCCCTTTATTTAAAGGAACTTGCACATGTTGAAGCATTTGCCGATGTGTTGTTGGAAGAGTTAAATAAATACGATGTGATTGAAACACCGAGCGGTAAAAAAAGCCTGCACCGCATTTACCGGGACACCCGTTTCAGTAAAGAGAAAACACCTTATAAAACCAACTGGAGCGGGAGTTTTACGCGAGCTACCAAATTAAGAAGAGGCGGTTATTATTTTCATATAGAACCAAAGAACAGCTTTATTGCCGGTGGCTTTTGGATGCCGAACGCGGAAGACCTGAAACGCATAAGAGAGGAATTTGCCTTTGACAGTGCTCCGATGAGAAAGATCGTGAAAGCAAAAGCATTTGTTAACAGCTTTAAAACCTTACGGGGAGAACAATTAAAAACCACACCTAAAGGATTTGATGCCGACAGCGAGGCGATAGACTTGCTGCGCTACAAACAATTTTTAGTACGAAGGGATTTTACGGATGAAGAAGTATTGGACCCCGATTTTTTAAAAGAAGCTGTTGCTATATTCCGTAACATGCGCCCTTTCTTTGATTATATGAGCGAAATATTAACAAGCGACATTAACGGACTTTCTGTTGTTTAATTATTAAACCGCATAAAAAGATAGGTTGGCCGCCCTTTTACACTATAATAAATAATAGATTATATAAGCATAGTGATTCTTTTATGAACTTTATGCCTTATATCGTTTTACTTTTTTACCCGGTTAAAAATAAACCTAATTATGTGCCAAAACATCACTGTAATCGGGTGTTTTTTCAAACACGCTTTTGGCAAAGGGGCATACAGGATTAATTTTATAACCTTTCTTTCTTGCAAATTCAACGGCAGCATATACTAATTGTTTCCCCAAGCCTTTGCCCTCCCCGCCTTCTTTAACCAGTGTATGATCGATGGTAAATGTATTTTCACCTGAATAAAAATAAGTCATTTCAGCTAATTGCTTAGCATTTTCTTCCACATAGAAGCTGCCTGTGTGGCCGTTATCTGTTTGTTTGATCTCCATAACCGGT
Source organism: Bacteroidia bacterium (assembly GCA_038222995.1). GTDB lineage: Bacteria > Bacteroidota > Bacteroidia > B-17B0 > Aurantibacillaceae > UBA4416. The sequence continues at coordinate 1,063 of JBBRHI010000529.1, forward strand.
AATTACAAAGTAAAGATAAATTATTTTAGGAAAGCCCGGCAAGCTATATAATAGCTTATATTATTATATTGTAAAGAAATGGGAATTATGCTTTTTTCGACATACATTTGTTATGACAACAATTAAACCCAAAAAACATAAATATATGAACGCAGCAGCAACTAAATGGGCAGTAGACCCAACACATTCGGAAGTACATTTTAAAGTAAAACACTTAGTAATTTCAACCGTAACGGGCTCTTTTAAAAGCTTTAACGGCGAAGTAACTTTAGAGAACAACAATTTGGAAAGTGCGAAAATTAATTTTTCGATCGACCCTAAAAGCATTGATACTAACCAGGCGCAACGTGACGAACATTTAAGGTCGGGAGATTTTTTTGACGCGTCGAGCCACCCAACCATTGATTTTAAATCGAGCTCATTAAAACAAGTAAGCGGCGACCAATACAAGTTAACCGGTGACTTAACCATAAAAGGTGTTACCAAACAAGTAACGGTAGACGTTGAGCATGGCGGAAGCGCTAAAGACGGATACGGAAATACAAAAATGGGCTTTGAAGTAACAGGCGTGGTTAACCGTAAGGAATTCGGCTTAACGTACAACGCGGTTACAGAAGCAGGCGGCTTAACTATTGGTGAAGACATTAAATTGTCTGCCAACATACAATTGGTGCAACAAGCAAACTAGGCTTATTAAATGATACAGGTTCCCGTTTTTAATCCGATAAGGTTTAAGAGCGGGAATTTTTGTTACAACGCTTTGTTTTTGATGAAATTTTGACGACGCAGGTGCATCTGATTAAAAAATGATTAAAACATACTCAACTGCGAACTTTTTAAATACACATTAGCCCTGGCTTCTGCCAAAGAGGAATGCCCGTGATCTGCAACCGTTACTTCATACACCTCTGTTTCGTAGTGCCGTGAAGCAACAACAATGCGTGTTTTGCCCGCATGTTTTTCGAAAAGCTGCTTTACTAATTCGGGACTGTTATTTTCTTTTGATAAATGCGATAAAATTAAATGACTTATACTTTCAGCCCTATGTGTTGTAAATAACTCTAAAGATTGATCGTTGGATAAATGCCCGTGACCGCTCGTAATACGTTTCTTTAAGTAATAAGGATACATTCCTGTTTGCAGCATTTCAACATCATAATTAGCTTCTAAAAAAACGGCATTACAGTACTTAAAATGTTGGATCACATTTTCGCAACAGGAACCAATATCGGTAAATACACCAATGTGTATGCCGTTGCCGCTTACTACAAAGCTGTAAGGGTCTGCGGCATCATGGCGCTTAGAGAAAGCCCTTACCATGAGGTCTTCGATACCCGTAACCGAATTATGTTTGAAATCCCTAAGGAGCTCAGCGGGTATTTTAAGACGGCTGCTGTTTAAGGTAGCTTGTGTAATGTATACCGGCAGCTTATATTTTTTAGACAGCACCTCCACTCCTTTAATATGATCAGAATGTTCATGAGAGATAAAGACCGCTTTTAACTGCAGCATACTTAAATTAAGGCGCTGCATCCGCTTTTCTACTTCCTTACAGGAAATACCTACGTCTACCAGCACCGCATGATTGCCGTTGGAAACATAGTAACAATTACCGTTACTGCCCGAATTTAAAGAGGTAATGAAAAGAGACATGGGTATGTTGCAAAGAAACTTATTTTTAACCGATC
>JBBRHI010000530.1:0-2749 GCA_038222995.1 Bacteroidia bacterium
ATGATCCACCAACCCAGCGGTGGCAGCGGCGGTAACGCATCCGACATAGAGATACAAGCTGCTGAACTTATTAAAACAAAAGAACTGGGTGCAAAACTATTGGCCGAAAATTGCGGACAATCTGTAGAAAAAATCATGAAAGATTTTAACCGCGATCATTTTATGAATGCCGAGGAATCGGTTGCCTATGGTATTGCAGATGCGATATTAGAAAGATTAGTTGTATAGGATAAAATAGTAGTCTTCAATATCAAAATATCCTTTGCTAAGATTCTTCCGGGCAATTAAAAGAAAGGAATTTTAGTTATATCCCTTGTAAATATCAAACTTATCAAATGTCACTTTACCGAAATCCTTTACCGTATATGTTTTTTCCTTTATTGTTTTTTCTGCTTGAGTAGATTCAAAGGTTGAGTATTCGTCTTTTGCCAGGTACCATTTTTTGTCTTTAAGATTATACTCAAATACGGTTGTTCTCCCCCATCGCTGCGCAAAGCCTCCATAATGGTCTACAGAAAATTGTCCGTTCTTAATGTTCAGATCTACAAACGTATCTTTAAAATTAGGATCATAATTATAATAGTAAACTATGTTTTCATTTTGTGCCTGTAGCTTATAGGATTTATCCGGTTGCGCTATCATAATCAGTAGCTTTCGCTTTACGGGATGTTCTAGTGTTGATAAGGACTCTTCCCCTTTTTTATTTAAAATTACTATCATATCTAATAGGTTGTCATTATTTAAATGCCCTTGAGCAAACCTTAAAACAGCGTAACCGCTAGGAACAAACGCAGTCACCTTTTCCAACTCTGCCTGAGAGGCTTGTGAATAAGCTTTTGAAAGCATGAAGAACACTAAAAGAAATTGATTAAACCATCTGTTCATAACATACTAAAGGTACTTATTTTCTTAAAACGGCCATAAAAGGAATTTAATACATAAAATCGGGCTTATGTAACAATACATGTAATTTACCGTTAAGGCAATGGATCATTAAAACTGCTTTACAAATATAACTATGATTTGATTAGGGAGATTTATTCAATAACTCAATCAATAATAAATAGGTGATCAAAAAGCCGCTTAACACAAAGAAAAAATTAACTCCCGGGTCTGCGTGTAAAAAAAATATCCTACTATGCTATGTGCGACTCTATCTTAAACTTTGTAAAAATAAAAACATGACCAACAAAAACAGTTAAAAAAGCAATGAACCTTAGTCCGTTTAAGTTTTCAAAAAAAATTTAGCGTTCATATTTTTTGCTTTTCAGCGGAAACTGAATATTTACTCTTGACGCTACAGCCGTCCCGTTGCATGTCCCCGGCGTACAAGGAGGTAACAAGTCAACCATTCGTTTTGCTTCAACTTCAATATCTTTATCATCTTTAAGATTTAAAAGTTTTCCAAAGGCAGCTTTACCGTCCGCTTCAATCACATAAACAAACCTCAACGTTTGCCCTTCTTTATATATTTTGTTCGGCGTTTTAAAATTAGCAGCAATAAATTTTAGCCAATCCAACAAAGAATCCTCCATAGGATCAGTATCAAGGTTTTCGTAAAAGTCGCGGTCTAGCGCTTTATCATGCACAACTTTACATTTAATCTCGGCTGTTTTATTTTTATAGTTTTGCGCATAGGTTGTAATGCACATCACTATTAATAAAAGCAGGAAAAGAGTTTTATGTTTCATGGCTCTATAATTTAGGTTTTTTAATTTTTAAGGGGAACTTAATGTCTACCTGCGAAACCACAGGATTTATACCGCACATTCCGGGTCTGTAAAGTAATAATTCTACTATTTGCTTCGCCTCTTCTACAACCTCCTTATCGTTAAGGGGGGACAGCATTTTTACAAACGTCACTTTGCCCGTTTTTTCAATAATGGCCCTAAACTTTGCCTGCTTACTTTCTTTATAGGTTTTACCGGTTCTTTTAAAATTATACACCAAAAGCTTAAGCTCTTTTTTATTTGTATCAATGGGTTCGGCGTATACTTCAGGGCGTTCATAAATATCACGACCTGTTGTTTTATCATGCACCAATTTGCATCTTTTAGAGCGTGGCAAATCCTGTTGAGCATAAGCGAACGAAGTCCATATAAGAAACACGAATATTAGTTTATTCATAATGAAAAATTAGTATCAGTATATATCAAAGATATGCGATTAACCGGCAATTACAATTAATCAACATTGAGCTGCCACGATATACCGAAGCGGTCTTCTACCCAACCGAATTTTTTACTGAAGCCGTAAGAGCCAAGCTCCATAAATATTTTACCGCCTACACTTAGCACTGTATAAAGTGCGTGGATCTCTTTTTCAGATACACATTTAATATAAATGGATATGGAGGGTGTAAAAGTGAAATTGTGCTTCCCGGGGCTGTCAATGCACATAAAGTTTTGCCCGTTAAGTGAAAACTCAGCCATAACTACGGAGCCTTCTTTCCCGGCTTCATTTTTTTTATAGTAAATGATCTTATTAATCTTAGCCTGTTCAAATAAGCTCACATAAAAGTTCATGGCTTCTTCCGCTCTGCCGGTAAACATTAAAAAGGTGGAAACATTTGCATTCATAAATAAGAAATTGTTATAATCAAATTTACAAAATATGTTTTATTCTCTTTAATAACATAGCGCTATTAATTTATTACAATTAAAAATTAGAGCCGGTATCTAAAAAGAATTTGCAAACTCATACCCTTGTTTTTTTATATCAAAAATAAGTTCTTCCAAAAGTTCCGGCA
>JBBRHI010000531.1:0-2745 GCA_038222995.1 Bacteroidia bacterium
AGACGGAATAGATTACCGGGGATTTATTTTTATAGGATTAATGAATTGCGACGGCGAGCCGAGCGTGATCGAATATAATTGCCGGATGGGCGATCCGGAAACGGAAGTCGTAATTCCACGCATTGAATCTGACCTGTTGGATTTGTTGCAGGGTGTGGCAACGCAAACGCTGCATGAAAAACAATTTAGTGTCACCGATGATATTGCAACAACGGTCGTATTGGTTTCGGGCGGTTACCCCGAAGACTATGAAAAACACAAGGTTGTAACCGGTTTAGAGCATACCGATAACAGCCATGTTTTTCATTCGGGAACGATATTAAAAGATGATAAAGTATTAACAAACGGCGGACGTGTGTTTGCGGTAACCTCTTTCGGGAAAACAATTTCGGAAGCAGTAACTAAAAGCTTTAAAACTGCCGAAGGAATTACCTACGATGGGAAATATTACAGAACGGATATCGGTAAAGACCTTATTAATTGGAACAATTCATAAAAGCATTTAAGAAACGACGTATTAAATTTTTATAGATCTTCCAAGGTATTTATCATCGCCTTTGCTTTTAGCAGGCATTCTTCGTATTCTTCTTCAGGCTTACACATGGCAGTAATGGCGCTGCCTACCGTAAAGCTAAGGTAGTTTTTTTCTTCATCATAAAAAATGCTTCGGATCAATACATTCAAATCAAAATCTCCGTTTGCATTAACATATCCTAAAGCACCCGAGTAAGGTCCGCGGTTATAAAGCTCATATTCATCAATTAACTGCATGGCTCTGTATTTTGGAGCGCCCGTCATACTGGCCATAGGAAACGTGGCATCTATAATATTTTTGAAAGACGTATTATTTTTGAGTTCGCAGCTTACAGTGCTTACCATTTGGTGCACTTGCATGTATGATTCAACAGCACACAGTTTTTCAACGGTTACAGTTCCTTTTGCGGCCAAGCGAGACAAGTCATTTCTCGCTACATCAACGATCATTATGTTTTCGGTTCGCTCTTTTAAATTAGATTGAAGCCGGTGTTTAATGTGTTCATCCTCTTCGGGTGTTGCCCCTCTTTTTGCCGTCCCCTTAATAGGCTTTGTAATAAGCTTGTTTCCTTTTCGGGATAAAAATAATTCGGGGCTTGAAGAGATAATATACTGATGCTCAAACTTAACCAATGCCGAAAAAGGAGCGTTACTGATAGCATTTAATTTTTGATAAAGTACCGGCGGATTAATAGTGACGTTATGTGCTTCAAAAGTAATGCAGTAATTTATTTCGTAAATATCGCCCAGTTGTATGTGTTGCTTTAACGCATTTACTTTACTAATATATTCTTGTTTTGTAACAGTTGGAGTTACGGTTATTTTTTTAGTTGAAGCCATGCCGGCAGCATTTGGTAATTCGGATAGAGGGATTACTTTCTCCGCTTCAATAAACACGTGTTTCGGAAATATAAGCGGATTATTTTCTTTCTTAACAAACAATTCCACGCTGTTTTTATAATCGTAGTTTATAAACGCTATATAATTTTTGCCGGGAACAATTTCTGCCGAAGGAATTTTATTCGACAAATAAATACGATCACTAAAGCCTTGTGTATGGACATTCGAAAAGAACAGGGCCGCGAATTTATAGTCTTTAAAATATGTTTTTATCGAATTAATAGCGCGTAAATGTAATTGACCGGTGTGTTTTTATTCAGGTAATCGTTTATTATATTAAATGCTTACTAAACCGATAAATTATTTTAACATTTGGTGAGTTAATAACAACAATGAGTAAGATTTATATAATAGTTAGCCAATAAAATATAATTAAATATGTTTTTTTTGTAAATTTAATACAAATTTAATATTTGAGTATGAAAAAGCTAACCTCTATTCTTGTTATATCACTTTATATATCAACCTTAAGTAACGCACAAAATGTAGGCATTAACTCCACGGGAGCAGCGCCGAATGCAAGCGCCATGTTGGATATTCTTTCTTCAAGCAGCGGATTACTGATACCGCGCGTTGCATTAACGGCGGCAAATGCCGCGGGGCCTGTAACATCACCGGCTACTTCACTTTTAGTGTATAATACGGCAACGGCAGGTACAGCACCAAATGCGGTTATTCCGGGTTTTTATTACTGGGACGGCGCTAAGTGGGTTGCCTTTGGCGGCAGTGGTGGTAAAGATTGGTCGTTAACGGGTAATGCAGGAACAACGGCATCTTCTTCTTCCATAGGAACAGCGGCTAATAATAATTTTATAGGCACAACGGATGGAGTAGATTTTGTTATGATAAGTAACAATCTTGAAAGGATGAGAATATTATCAGCAGGACAAGTAGCTGTAAATTCTGCTTTGACATTTGGAACTTCCACTTTTTTCTCAGCGGCAACCGGCAACAATAATGCTATTGACGGCAGTGCCTCAGGAACAGGCTCGGCCGTGTATGGTCAAAATACAGGAACAGGAGTAGGAGTAAGAGGCCTATCTAATAATGCCGGCGGTAACGGCATATATGGCGTTAATATTAATACAACAGGCACAGGAGGATTATTTGTAGGCCAAAATTCTGCAGTTTATACAATTGCTGCGGGTTCAGGCATCACTGTCAATGGGAATGCACTTGGCATTGTTGCTTATGGTAATACGGTAGCTTCAGGTTGGGGAATTAATGCAGCGGGTAATTTCGGAAATACTTCTACCGTTGCAGGAGGAGGCGGAGGATCATTTGGAGGTACACAATGGGGAGCTTTCGGCT
>JBBRHI010000532.1:0-2745 GCA_038222995.1 Bacteroidia bacterium
AAAGGGTCATATACATGATTATGGTTTACGTCCACAAAAGGCGCCATGTTTTTAGTTTGAGCACCCGTGCCCTGTGCAGGCCATGATACTAGATCCGAAACCGGTGTATATGATCCGTTTTGCACATTGCCATTGCCGTAATTTGTAATGAATGCATTAATATCCGTTTGGTTTAATTTCCACACCCGATTATATTGATTTGACACAGCAGATGTAATACCGGCGTTTGTTGTATCCAAGGGGCCCGGCCAAAAATCATCGCCGCTTTGCCTGTAGGTTTGTGCTGCTTCATGCAATTGATTGGCGGCATCGTACCCGCCTAACCATAAACCGGTTGCAAAATCGGAATGAACGCCTCCGCCAATAGGAACCTCGTAAGAAGCATTACCTGTGGCCGGAACATAATGCATGGGCCACGTAGCTGATATACCGGCCTTTACATTATTAATATCAAGGTAATTGAAATTGTTTTGAGCAGATACAGTACCCGAAACGTATAAGAGAATTAAAACAAATGATTTCATGACCGGTAAATTTATGGTTACACGGTCAAAAGTAGAACGATACTATACAGCAAAAAGCCCAAACTAACCGGCGATTAGTTTGGGCTTATAAGTGAACCGTTATTGGAAACAAGTGCTAGTCTTCCTGCACATCATGCACGGTTTTTATACCCATTGCTTTACGCTCTTCCGTTTTGCGGAAGGTTTTGTTCAGGTAATACAGATTTTTCTCGTCGCAGCCTACACGCGTGATCATATCTATTAGCTCATTTACGCTTCTTTCCGAATGTTGCTGCTCTACAACAAATGCTTCTAAAAACTTAAAAGTTGCAAAATCATTTTCTTCGTAACTAAGCTTTGCCAGTTTATTAATGGCAATGGTTACTTCATGCTCAAGGTCAAATACATATTTAAACACATCCAGTAATGTTTTTAATTTAACCGATGTATCTTTTAAAGGTTTAAGCTGCGCAGAACCGCCATAGGTATTCACGTATTTATATATTTCAAGCATATGGCTTCGTTCATCATCGGCGGCAGCGTAAAAATAAGCCGCAATTCCGTCTAAGCTTTTTTCCTCGGCCCATGTAGCCAATGTTAGGTAGGCATTTGATGCAAAAGCTTCTTTTTGTATTTGGTCGTTAAGCGCTTCCGCTACTTTTTTTGATAACATATAAGTTTAATTTAAATTAGTATTAAAAATAGTCATGTAAATTTATGTAATTAAATTATAACAACGTCTTTTGATTAAATGAAATGTTCTAAATACCCTGAATTTAGATTATACTGAAACTTAATCGTTAACGTCATGAGAGTCTTAAAAACATATTCAACTATACTGTTTACCTGCTTTACAGCAAGCATTTTATTTGGTCAGCAACAGGTTATTATTTACGGGAAAATAACAGACGACAGCACGTACAAGCCGCTCGGTTATGTATCCGTACAGATCCAAAACTCCAATTACAATACCGTTACAGGCAAAAACGGTGCTTACAGGATCGTAGTACCGGTAAAAAAACACGTTTCCATAATTTATAAATTATTAAGTTATACAACCCGCGTTAAAGAAATAGAACTTCCGGATGCAGGAGATTCCATAAACTTAAACATAACACTTCGTCAAAGTCCTACCTCTATTAACGGCATATCTGTTTATGCAAAGGTAAGGCCCGACACGATATTGGGCTCGCCAAAGTACAGCGTATATGATTTTGATTTTTATGAAGACAAGTATATTTTATTAACCGCCGTAAGGTCGCTGAAAGAAGCAAGTTTAAAACTGGCAGCACCTAACGGTAACATCCTTACTACCTTTCAGGTTCCTAAAGAAGGCGGTGAAGCCAAAGAGTTTTACCGCGATTATATGGGATATACCAACCTGGTGTGTGAAAATTACATTTACCGCGTTAATATTTACCAAAACCGTTTTGTGCTGATCGCATTAACGGTGCAAGATGTTAACTCTTTTATAAAACCTATATTGGATACCGTAAACGGCAAACTGATTTATACCGATTATTGGAAAGACTACCCGCTGTTTAACTACTACAGCTACAGTGAAAAAGACAGTATAAGAAATAAGCTCATTTCCATTGAAGATAAAGAGCTGATGCATGCATACAATTTCGAATATTATTCGATGAAATCGAGGGATAAGCTGGATGCAAGGCGCATGGCCCTGGACCTTAACATGGATAAACATGTGGTGGCGGCTTTAATGAGCGGTTTTACAAAAAGCATGTTTTACGAACCTTTATTTGCTCCCCTGTACGTAATTAAAGACACGATATATGTATTTGATCATTACAAGAATTTATTGTTTCATTTTAATAACGAAGGCGCAAAGATCGATTCGGTAAGCATTACTTATAACCATCCTAAAAACTGGAAAGAATGGAAAAATATAATGCTGAAAGATGACATTGAAAACTCTATTTACGCGGTGTATGAAAAGAACGGGCATAAATACATTAAAGAAATAGGTTTACAAAACGGTAAGGAAAAAGGAAAATACGCGCTTCAGTTTCACAGCGCCGATAAATTAAAGATCCACGATGGCTACGCTTACTATATTTACAGGCCTTTTGAGAGCACACAGGAAAAGTTTTTTTACAGGGAACTGATCAGGTTGGATGGAAATGAACGATAATTATAAGGGGCAAAATGGTCTTTTGTCCAATGACTTCAAGACTATGTGTGAGAGATTATGTTGCTGCATATTACCCGGCTCTGCTTACTG
>JBBRHI010000533.1:0-2730 GCA_038222995.1 Bacteroidia bacterium
GTTTAACCTCACCATAGTTATACCGGCCGATGTTGCCCCCGCATTAGCGGCCTGTTCTATCACCGAAGGGATCTCATGGTTATTAATGCCCGGAATAATAGGCGCTACCATTACTCCGCAAGGAATATGATGTTTCGATAAGGCTTCCAAAACCCCCATCCTGTTTTTATAAGTAGCTGTTCTTGGTTCTAATAATTGCCTTACTTTTTCGTCAGTTCCCGTAATAGATACCATAACGTGTACTAAGTTTTGTTCCGCTAATTCAGTCAGTACATCAAGGTCGCGCGTAATTAATGAGTTTTTTGTAATAACAGATACCGGGTGTTTGAACTTTAAACAGGTTTGTAAAATTTTTCGGGTCAGCTCAAATTCCCGTTCAATGGGCTGGTAACAATCTGTATTTCCTGAAAGCATAATGGGCTTCGGCTTCCAGTTTTTTTGACTGAATTGTTTTTCCAGTAATTCAATCGTATTTTTTTTAACGATGATCTTTCTTTCAAAATCAAGCCCGGCGCTGTAACCCCAAAACTCGTGCGAATTTCTTGCGTAGCAATAAATACAGCCGTGTTCACAGCCTTGGTAAGGGTTTAATGAATAGCCCGCGCCCACATCCGTACTTTCTACTTTATTGATAATGGTTTTGGGATAGGTAAAAATAATATCCGTTTTTTCTTTTTGTAAAAAAGGTTCGTCTAACGCTTCAATATGTTCCTGTACGTAATGGCTTTGCTGAAACCTGGTATTCGGATTAATTTGCGCGCCCCTGCCTTTAAAGTAATCTGTGCCTGTGTTTTCCATGATGCCGTTTTAGTTACGCTAAAGGTAAAGTTAAATCATAGCAATATCTTGCTACAGATTGTAGCATTTTATATTTGGCCTGAATTAAGAAGGAATGTGAAATTTAAAACGGAGGAAAAACAAACACCCGATTTTATGTTAAAAAGTAATGCTTTTTCCGGATGTTTTTTGTAGAAACGAAAATAAATGCCAAAAAAAGGTCAGGCGGTTTTACTTTTTACGATTAATGATTTAGATTAGGTGTTCCACTAACATTTGTAATATGAACAAACTTTACGTTACCCTTATCGCTTCCGGTTTTTCTTCCTTATTTTTTGCGCAGCAAAATACAATCAAGGTAGAAGGAGCAAAAATAAATGCTGTATCTCACAGAACCAACCTGCCGTTGAGCGTGAGTATGGATGATTCAAAACACTTACAGGAGGTACAGTTTCCATCGTGGTTGGTATCGGAGTTGGTGAAAGATCAATTAGTTTCTTTTAAAGAGTTAAAAACAGAAACCGATAAACTGGGATTTAAGCATACGCGTTATGAAGAGTATTATAAAGGGTATAAGGTAGACGGTTCATTAGTTATAAGCCACAGTAAAAATAAGGAGGTCAGTTCATTTAACGGCGACTGGTATAAAGTAAACCCGGTTAACGCGATCACATTAACGGTACAACAGGCTTTATCGGCTGCTTTGCAAAAAGTAAAGGCAAAAAAATATAAATGGGAAAACAAAGAGGAAGAGGAGCATATGAAAGCGGCTACTAATAACCCTGCCTTTACTTATAAGCCTTTGGGCGAATTGGTTATTTTACCGTTGATCAACGCAACATCACAAACCGTTACATTTCAATATGCGTATAAATTTAATATTTATGCAGAATTGCCTTTGTATCGTGCCAATGTATATGTGGATGCTACAACAGGGCTTATTATTAAAGAGCAAAATTTAATTTGTACGATTGACGCTGTTGGAACGGCTAATACAAAGTACAGCGGAACAAAACCAATCACAACAGACAGCTATACCGCCGGTTACCGTTTGCGTGAAGCCGGCCGAGGTTTAGGTATTGAAACGTATAACTTAAATAATTCGAGCACGTATACTAATACTGATTTTACAAACACCACAAATACATGGACTATTACAACGGCTAACCAGGCCGCTACGGATGCTCATTTTGGTGCGGAAGCTACTTACGATTTTTACATGCAAACATTTAACCGTAACAGTGTAGATGATAACGGATTTAAATTATTAAGCTATGTGCATTACAGTAATAACTATGTAAATGCTTTTTGGGACGGGCAACGGATGACTTACGGTGACGGCAGCACTTCGCAGGGCTTTTCTATTATGACGGCTTTAGATGTATGCGGACATGAGATCACACATGGGGTGGTAGAAAATACGGCAAACTTAACCGGTGGCGAAGCAGATGCGCTGAACGAAGCGTTTGCAGATATTTTCGGGACATCGGTTGAATGGTTTGCAAGGCCTACGCAACACGATTGGTTAATGGGTAAAGATATTTCCACTACAGGAACCGCTATCCGTGATATGTCGAATCCTAATAATATTCAGCAGCCTGATACGTACCACGGAACGTATTGGGATAATACCGATGAACCGCATACAAACAACGGCCCATGCATTTATTGGTTCTACCTACTGTCAGTTGGAGGAAGCGGAACGAATGATAATAACAATGCCTATAGCATAACCGGTATTACGATGGCTAAGGCAGAAGCAATTGCTTACAGGGCTTTAACTACTTATATGACACCAAGCACAGACTATGCGGATGTGCGTAACTACACGATACAAGCCGCTAAAGATTTATACGGGCCGTGTTCGAACGAGGTAAACCAAACAACCAATGCATGGTATGCGGTAGGAGTTGGCAGTCAGGTTGTAGCAGGGGTAATCGGCGCTAATTTTAC
>JBBRHI010000534.1:0-2727 GCA_038222995.1 Bacteroidia bacterium
CATCCAGTTTCCCGGGAAATTGTGTATCAACATCAGGTCCGTTTTTAAACCCATACCCTTTTTTAGAAACCGCATTACTTAATACTAAAGATTTACCGGGTGTTACAATTCCTTTATAATAAGCCGCGGGGGTTCCGTTTATAAAATATTTAATATAATCCGCACCCCACTCTGCCGATACAATATTCCAATCTTTAGATAAATTTCCGTTTAATTTAGTAAGGCTTCCCCAATTTTTTTTAGAATACATTTCGGCAGTAGCGCTGCAACCTCCAAGGCAATGCACATCGGCGTAAGCCTGATCGGGTATTTCTCCGTTCCCTTCAAAAACCGTAATACCTTCCTTTGAACTACCTCCCGTAAGCATTAGCGAAGGCCAAATTCCTTTTTGATCGGACGATTTAAAACGCATTTCAAAATAGCCGGGCCCGTAAAGGGCAGCACTTGTTAACAGAGCGCCTGAATATGTAAATTGATATTCACCGGTTGAATTTAGCGTTTTACCGGTTTCCTTTAAATAAGCAGTTTCTTCATCTGTTAATAAAACTTTGGAAGTAAAATTTTCCTTTTTTGTTGTTAACGAAATATAGCCGCTGTTGTATTCAATATTTTCAGCCTTGTAATACAAATCAAGATTAACATTATAAGGGCGTTCTGAGCTTATTGACTTCCACACATCAGGATTTATTTTTGCGTCATTAAACTCATCTGTCTGCATTAAATACCATTTTTGTGAGCCGCCGTTACTTACCTGCCACATTACCTGTGCAGGCATCATTGAACTTAAAGCCATAAAAAAAGTAAGTAAGCGTATCATAGAAATTGAGTTAAAAAATTGTATTTCAAAAGTACATAAATTTTAGTTTTATAAAGAAGGTGTTTGACCATATATTGTTAATATAATTTTGTAACGTAAAATATGTTTACAATTAAAAAACTACTTTTAACAGCATATCAATAACCATGGAAAAGCTATTTTTTATTTTCTTTTTATATTTTCAGTTTGCACGTTTACCTGCTCAAATGCTTTGGCAATTCAACAAAGACACAATTATAGCGTGGCATTATGAAACCGGTGACGAGTTTAACGAAAAAGAATTAAATACTGAAAAATGGAGCTATTGGTATGGTTGGAGTCGCAGTATTTTTTTAGAAGGCGAACAGGAATATTACACCGACGGGAAAAATCATGAGTTTGAAAACGGCAACTTAAAATTATTTGCAAAAAGAGAACCCGTAGAAGCAAGAATGGTAGATTGGTTGCCTGACACAGACAGTATGCAAGGGAACGGAAAATTTTACGGATTAAATAAACGAACGTTTGATTACACGGCAGGCATGATTCAATCGAAACGGACTTTTAAATATGGATATTTTGAAATTAAGTTTAAGATCCCAAAAGATAAAGGCTACTGGCCTGCGTTTTGGCTTTACGGAGGCACACCGAATGAAGAAATTGACTGGATGGAATTGAAAACCGAAAAAACACACGCCATACATGTAGGACGGCATAGTCAAAAAAAAGAAGAAAATAAATTACAAAACGGTCTTCGTAAAAAGTGGTGGGGCGATTGGGTTTACTTTAAAGGTAATTTAAATGAGGGTTATAATGTAATTGCCGGGGAATGGAATAACGGGTATTTAAAATATTTTTTAAACGGGGAATGCATTGCCTATACAAAAGTTTCTTTGAACGAAGAAAAAGTACTATGCGCCAATATTGCCGTTCCGGGAAAAGACGGCTCCTTTCATCCCGCACCTGATACAAGTATTACCAGATCAGGAAATTTTGCCATCGATTATATAAGGGTATGGACAAATAACGAAAACAATGCCCAACCCTTCCCTCTGAGCAATCTAAAAAAAGATATTGCCGGTGTTGATACGATCACTAAATCAAAGCTGACTTCGAAAACTAAATTTTTATATGGTACAAAAGCAGATCATAAAAATGAAGGTTTTACGCTTTCATTAATTCCCTGTGCAAATAATGTATATAACTTACAGGCTTTAGGAAGAGATATTCCGGCAATGGCAGTATTTACATTAAAACAAGGAACTATGAGTATAAGCAAGCCCCTTGTTTACGGCGAAAATATTTTTTCAGTTGAAAGCCTTAATAATACTGCTGAACTTACGGTTGAATGTTACGGTAAAAAGTTATCGTATACAATTGTACGGTAGCTTTTATTTCCGCTCATAAAGCTTAAACCCGCTCTCAAATGTTTTTATTAATTTATAGCGCGACAATCTGTAAGTTCCTTCTTCCGATTTCACCATAATGTATTTCCTGTAGGTTTTAGTGGGATCAAGATACAAGTTATAATACCTTTGTAAGTAAAATTGATAATTCCAAGTAGTGTAAATATCCATATCTACATTAATTATTTTTTCATCTTTTAATAAATTGCCGATGTAATTCACTTCTGTTATTACTTCTTTGTCCCTGCTGAATTTGCCGGCCATACAAATACAAAAAATCACAGATGTTATTGCCAATACTATGCTTGCCGTTAATATTGTTTTATATAAAGCAGTTGATGTATTTAAATTATAGCTTTTGAAAAAATTCAATATGAGTATTGAAAAGGCGATGGCAAAAAAGCTCAAAGAAGGCATAAAATAAAATCCTTTTTGCACCAACGTCAGCATAATGGGCAGTGACCCACTCAATGCTAAAATTAAAAAGAACCAAAACCAAGACGCATGTCTTTTTATAACGGGTAA
>JBBRHI010000535.1:0-2707 GCA_038222995.1 Bacteroidia bacterium
AATTTGTGCCGAAGTAAATGCCACATTGTTCTGGCAATTAAGATTTCAAAAATTTTATTTCATAAAGCATCTTCCAAAATGGAGCAGGAAAGCATTAATGAAACTTACGGCCTTGTTTTTTTAAGGGCCTTTAATCTTTAAAAGCCGATAAATCGAATTTAACTTCGTGTGTTACTTCTCCGTACATTTCTTCATAAAGCTCTCCGCAAGTAGCGCCTTCACTGTAATCTTTAGTATGACTGATAAGGTGTTGAAATTTTTCCAACATCCGCGGGTCTTTCATGGTATCAATAAAGTCAGTATATTTTTCGTAATTCTTAAAAAAATCTCCTGCCAGTAAGTAATGAAAAATGGCATAAACCGACTCGGTTGACTTAAATTTTAATAAATCTTCCGGATTACCCATTGTAGAAAAATCGATAATTTCAGGACTATAGAATAATTTAATAAATTTTTCAATGAGCTTTAAAGCACCGTTAATGTTTATGTACACATCTTTTAATCGTTGCTCATTACCGGATATGAGTTTTTCATGCAAGGCATCCGTAACAAGTTCGGCGCTTTGCATGCCAACGAATATACCGCTTGAGAATATAGGGTCTAAGAAAGCGCCTGCATCCCCGATCATGGCATAGTTGCTGCCGTATTTTTTTTCGCAAAAATAAGAGTAATCACCGTTCAGCTGTACCTTATGATCCATGGAAGCATTTGGAAGAAGTTTTTTCACGGCAAGCGAATGATTGATCTCATTCATGTATAGCTCATGTTTCCAATTTTGTACGCCCTCAGCCTGTAAACGTTCTTTTTCCTTTTTTAAAAAACTATTATTTACAACTACGCCAATGCTAAGGTTATCCTTACTGATGGGGATCACCCATATCCATCCTTTTTTTTCAACACCGCCCAGGTATACAATTTTTATGGCCCCTTGAACTAAAGGAACATCATAGTCGGCACCTGACCAGTGTGACCAAACGGCTACCCTGTCAAGATCCTTAACGGGTGTTTTTACACCGAGCTTACTGCCTAAAAATGTGTTTTGCCCGCTGGCATCAATTAAAAATTTAGCTTCAAATGTTTTTTCCTCTCCTGCATGATCCAATGTACGTACTTCTACTATTTGGTCTTCTCTGTTTAGGTTTACATGTTTTACGGCATGTTGTTCAAGAACAGTTGCTCCTTTTTTCCTGCTATTGTTAAGCAGAAGTTGGTCAAAAGCAGATCGTTTAACGTGAAAGGAAAGATAACTTTCATTTTTTACGGCATTTTTAAAACACCATAAGGATTGTGCAGTACCATTGTTGGAAATAAAATTAACACCCGGTTTTCGGGGAGATATTTTCTTAAGGTCTTCAATGACTCCCAGTTTTGAAAGTATGTCGTAAGAAGCGGGAATAAGGGATTCACCGATATGTTCTCTCGGGAATTTTTCTTTTTCCAATACTAATACCTTATGGCCTTTATCTGCCATTAAGGATGCAGCAGTAGAGCCTGCAGGGCCCCCACCGATAATAATTACATCAAATATACTCATAGGGTTATTGATTTGTTGAATAAAGTTAATTAAAAAAATTATAATTCAAGGAATCTACAAATTATGTTTCTTTGGATTTCGGATGTGCCGGAATAAATAGTGCTTGCTAATGAGTCACGTACATGGCGTTCTACGTTGTTTTCCGACAAATAACCTCTTGCTCCGAATATCTGCATAGTATCGGCAGCCGATTTCACAAAAGCTTCGCTTACAAATAATTTTGCAACGGAAGCGTTTAATGTATTTGTTTTGTCTTTCTCTAACCCTGCGGCAGCTTTGTAAGTAAGCATTTTTCCGGCTTCAAGCCTTACCTTCATATCGCTGATGCGATGGGCAATAACTTGTTTTTTACTTAATGGCTCAGATTGAGAATGCCTTGTTTTTGTGAATGCTATGGTTTTTTCAAGTAAACGCTCCATAATTCCAATATGAAGGGCTGATATGCCAATACGCTCCCAGTCCATAGAGTAATTAAAAATAGTGCTTCCCGCGCCGACTTGGCTTAAAATATTTTTTTCCGGAACATATAAGTTATCAAATTTTAATTCCGCCATACTGCAAGTTCTAAGCCCCATTTTATCAAAGTTTTTTTCTATGCTGAATCCTTTGGTTTTTGAATCAACAAGAAATGCTGTAACGCCGCCGAAAAAACCTTTTTGTTCATCCGTAAGCGCATACACTAAAATAATATCGGCATCCTTCCCGTTAGAAATAAATGTTTTAGTTCCGCTTACGTTATAGCCTTCTTTGTACTTTTCGGCTTTGGTTAACATGTTAAACGCATCTGATCCGTTTTCGTTTTCAGTAATGGCATTGGCAGCGTGAATGCTTCCGTTGCAAAGGCCCGGCAGTAAATTATTTTTTTGCTCTTCAGATCCGTATTTCATGATAGGTATAACACTTGCTAAAAGGTGTGCGGCAACCGAAAAACTTAAGCCGCCGTCTTCACAGCCGTAGCCGAATGCTTCCAATGCTAAAACAGTTGAAACAGGATCTAAGCCGGCCCCTCTGTATTCTTTGGGAATGGCTAATCCTGTAAGCTTTTGTTCCGCACATTTAAGCCATAATTCCTTTGAAAATAACCCGGCTTTATCTCTCTCTGCAACATTATTATTCAACTCACTTTTACAAAACCCGGTAATCTTTTGCCGGAGCTCCTTTTGTTCGTCGGTT
>JBBRHI010000536.1:0-2698 GCA_038222995.1 Bacteroidia bacterium
AAGAATTTTTATTATGCCGGAGATACAGCGCTTACCTACGATATGAAACTTATAGGTAACTACCGTTCCATTGATTTTGCCTTTTTACCGATCGGCGATAATTTTACGATGGGCATTGACAATGCTATTATTGCTACGGAATTTATTAATTGCGTGGATATTATAGGGATGCATTATTATGATACGTTTGACCCCATTAAAATTGATAAAGAAGAAGCCGTATATAAATTTAAACGCTCGGGAAAAAGCTTAACTCTGTTAGAAGTAGGTGAAACGATCCGTAAATAACAAGAATATAATTTGACGATTGCATAACATTTTGAATTTAAAATTGAACTGAACACATGGGAAAAATAATAGCAATAGCAAATCAAAAAGGCGGAGTAGGTAAAACAACTTCTGCTATTAATTTAGCGGCTTCACTGGCGGTATTGGAATATAAAACATTATTGGTTGACGGCGATCCCCAGGCTAACTCTACATCAGGCGTTGGCATTGAACCTAAAGACGTTAATGCAGGCTTATACGAGTGTATTATTAATGGCACACATCCTAAAGACGTAATTCTTGAAACAGAAACGCCCAATTTATACCTGTTACCAACCAATACAGACCTTGTAGCGATTGAGCTTGAAATTGTAAATCTCCCCGACAGGGATTACATGATGAAAGCAGCTTTAGATAAAATAAAAGGTGATTACGATTTTATTATCATTGATTGCTGCCCTTCATTAGGCCTTACCGTTATTAACTCCTTAGCTGCGGCTGACAGTGTAATCATCCCCGTACAATGCGAATATTTTGCGTTGGAAGGAATGGGAAAATTATTACAAACCATAAAATTAGTTCAGGCGCATATTAATACAAATTTAGACATTGAAGGGGTTTTGCTTACCATGTACGACCCGCGCTTAAAGCTTGCCAACCAGGTTGTGGAAGAAGTAAAGATGCATTTTCAGAATATGGTGTTTCAAACCATTGTACAACGTAACATTAAATTAGCGGAAGCCCCAAGCCATGGTAAAACCATTATTATGCACGATGCTATTGGCAAAGGATCAGTCAATTATTTAAACCTGGCGCGCGAAATATTGCAACGCAACGGTTTAACTAAAATCAGCGATGAAGACCGAACCATGACGTTTACAGAAGAGGAATCAGAATTTAACGAAGGATAAAAAGAGTTATAAGTTTTGAAAGATGAACTATAAGATAAATTATTTTCAAAAAACTAATAACTGAAAACCAATAACTATAGAAAATGAGTACAAATAAAAAGCCGGCATTAGGAAGAGGATTAAGTGCATTACTGGAAAATGCCAAAACAGATATTACTACAAGGCAATCTGGTGACGGATCTCCTATTGTAGGATCGATTGCCGTTATTAAACTAAAAGATATTGAAACCAATCCGTTTCAGCCGCGTACAAATTTTGAAGAAATTGCATTACAGGAGTTGGCGGATTCTATTAAACAGCATGGCATTATTCAACCTATAACGGTTCGTAAACTGGGTTATGATAAATACCAGCTTATTTCCGGGGAGCGCCGTTTCAGAGCCACACAACTGGCCGGCTTAACCGAGATTCCGGCTTACTTGAGAGTTGCCAACGATCAAGCGATGCTCGAAATGGGACTGATCGAAAACATTCAGCGCGAAGACTTGGACCCGATTGAAATATCATTAAGCTACAAACGTTTAATTGATGAGTGTAACATTACACAGGAACAGCTGAGCGAAAAAGTAAATAAGCAACGCAGTACCGTTACTAATTTTTTAAGGCTTTTAAAACTACCGGCCGTTATTCAAAAAGCAGTTCGTGATAAAGATATCTCTATGGGCCATGCCCGTGCCTTATTGAGCATTGAAAATGAAGATAAGCAACTGGCAATATTCGCCATGGCGGTTGAAAATGAATTATCGGTTCGCCAGGTAGAAGAATTAGCCCGCGGAGAAAAATTAAAATTTACGCCTAAAACCACTCGTGTAGAAAAACCGCTTACTATTGAAGATAAACAGATCGCTAAAAAACTGGAGAAAATATTCAGTAAATCATTTGACTTTAAACGTAATGCAAAAGGCGTAGGGAGCTTGTCTTTGAGCTTTAGCAACGACACAGAACTTGAGCATATCTTATCCTTTTTTGACATAAATTAACTAACCGTTAATACCGGGAAATCTTTACGGAGGTTTCTTGTGTTTACTTTTGATGAGTGAAAATTTTACACCTTTATATTATCCTGTTCTTTATGCTAACATATCATACGATCTGTGCACAACGTATAGATACCGTAAAAACTTTGGCGGGTGATACCGTAAAAGCAAAAAAAGAAACTAAAAAAGCGATCTATGGGAAAGCCCGTACAGCGGCCATTTTAAGCGCTATTATTCCCGGGGCAGGCCAGGCATACAACAGACAGTATTGGAAAATGCCCATTATTTATGCGGCTTTAGGAGGCTTAGGTTACTGGGGCTATACCAATCATAAAAATTATAAGTATTACAGTAATAACCTCAGGGCCGAAAATGACGGTGATCCCAACACTTTAAATACCACGCGCTACACAAGTGACCAGCTTGTTACAGAAAAAAAATATTACAAAAAATACAGTGATATTTCAATCATTTTAGGAGCACTGGTATACGTGGTTAATATTATTGACGCCAACGTAGCAGCCCATCTCAAAACCTTTGATG
>JBBRHI010000537.1:0-2696 GCA_038222995.1 Bacteroidia bacterium
TTTGATCGGTACAATGATTTATAATCAAAAGCAGGAACAATTCTCCATCAGGAAAGGCCCTATTTTTGCCAATTTTGTGTTAGCGGATGAGATTAACCGCGCCCCTGCAAAGGTACAGTCGGCCTTATTGGAAGCTATGCAGGAAAAACAAGTGACTATTGGCGATGAAACCTTTAAATTACCAAACCCATTTTTAGTATTAGCCACTCAAAACCCTATCGATCAGGAAGGAACCTACCCTTTACCGGAAGCACAGATGGACCGGTTTATGCTGAAAGTAGTAATTACCTACCCTAACAAAGAAGAAGAACGTAAGATCATTACTTCTAATATTTCGAGGGCCGGGATGGCAAAACCAAATATTATTTTAAAACCCGATGCTATTTTAAAAGCAAGAGAAGTGGTGAAGGATGTTTATATGGACGAAAAAATTGAGCGTTACATTGTAGATATTGTATTTGCTACCCGTTTCCCTAAAGAATACCGTTTAGATAAATTTGCCCCGTTAATTTCTTACGGAGGCTCGCCCCGTGCAAGTATTAATTTAGCATTGGCTGCAAAAGCGTATGCTTTTATTAAACGCAGGGGCTATGTGATACCGGAAGATGTACGCGCGGTATGTTTGGATGTGATGCGCCACAGGATAGGCTTGACCTACGAGGCGGAAGCTGAAAACATTACAACGGAATACATTATTAACGAATTATTAAATGTGGTTGAAGTACCGTAACCGTTTTAAGTTTAGTGTTTAATGTTTAATGTTGTGGTAATAAACAACTTTAAACTTAACACCCGGAAAACAAGAAACATTTAACAAGAAACAATCAGTGGAAACCGCAGAATTACTTAAAAAAGTAAGGAAAATAGAAATTAAAACCAAAGGGTTAAGTAACCGGATTTTTTCCGGCGAATACCATTCGGCTTTTAAAGGGCGCGGTATGGCCTTTAGCGAAGTACGAGAATATACACCGGGTGATGATGTAAGAACCATTGACTGGAATGTGACTGCCCGCTTAAGAACCCCGTACGTAAAAGTATTTGAAGAAGAGCGCGAGCTGAGCGTAATGATATTGGTAGATGTAAGCGCGAGCGGTAAGTTCGGCACACAAAAACAATTTAAACAGGATCTTATTACAGAACTATGCGCTGTTATTGCTTTTTCGGCTTCACAAAATAATGATAAGATCGGAGTAATTTTTTTCAGCGATAAAATAGAAAAGTTTATTCCTCCTAAAAAAGGCAAATCGCACATCTTAAGAATTATACGTGAGCTTATTAACATTGAACCGCAGAAAAAAGGGACAGACATTGAACTTGCTTTAAAATACCTGTCAAATATTATTAAAAAGAAAAGTATTACTTTCCTGATCTCTGATTTTTATGATACGCACAAGTTTTCGGATGCCATGAAAATTGCGAACCGTAAACACGACTTGGTAGCATTACGCGTTAACGATGTAAATGAAGCAAATTTACCCGATGTAGGACTTATTAAATTAAAAGATAATGAAACCGGCAAATTAATGTGGGTGGATACGAGCGATAAAGCATTCCGGAAACAAATGGAAGTGAATCACCTGAAGCATGAAGCTGAACTGCGTGATATTTTTACTAAAAGCGGTGTTGATTACACGACTATTAATACACATGAAGGCTATATTAAACCGTTAATGAACCTGTTTAAAAAGAGATAAAAGAAACGAAAAAACAAAAAGATTAAAGAGACTTAAGGGACAGACATCTTTAAAAACTATGAAACCAACTAAATACATACTTATTCTTTTTTCGGTTTTAACGAGCCTATGTATGAATGCGCAAGTAGAAGTGCATGCTGTTTTAGACTCGAACAGCATTCGCATTGGCGAACAAACCAAGCTGGATATTTATTTACGTTACGATGCCAATGCTCAAAAAACACTTAATATACAATGGCCTATCATAGAAGATACTTTAAAAAAAGAGATTGAAGTAGTAAACGTTACAAAAATTGACACGACGATTCCGGATAAATCGCAACCGGGGATGATCCAACAGCATATTCAATTAACGATTACTTCTTTTGATTCGGGATATTATGCAATACCTCCTTTTAAGTTTATTTTAAATAATGACACGCTTCATCCTTTAGTAACAGAGCCCCTATTATTTACCGTAAATACGTTACAAACTGATACTTCCTTAGCAAAAATAAAAGACATTAAACCGCCCTATGATGAGCCTTTCGACTGGCATTGGTATTTACCTTATGTGTATTGGGGACTTGCAATTTTAGCGGGGATCATTATTTTAATTATCGTGATACGGAAACTCAACAAGCGAAAACCCGTGGAAATTGTTGCAGACAACACTCCGAAAATTCCTCCTCATGTGATTGCATTTGATTCGTTGGAAAAAATAAAACAGGAAGCTGTATGGAAAGATAATAAGACAAAAGAATATTATTCGGCCATTGCAGACACCATTCGTTTATACATTGAAGAGCGCTTTAAAATTAATGCCTTGGAGTTAACGTCTGACGAGATCCTACAGATCTTTAAATCGCAGGTAGTAGATACGGAATGTAAAATCAAGCTTCGACAGATTTTTACTCTTTCTGACTTTGTAAAATTTGCAAAGCAAATACCTATTGAAGCGGAACATAACTTAACCTTATATTATGCATTTGAATTTGTAAACGGTACTTTTAGGGAAGAAGC
>JBBRHI010000538.1:0-2693 GCA_038222995.1 Bacteroidia bacterium
TAAATAAGCTTAGGGATTGGCAATGGTTTCGTTACGGTATTCGCCGGGTGTAAGGCCTTTATTGAGGAGCGCTTTCTTAATGCTTGTAGGTTTGAACTGTTTATCGCCTTCGCTCACTACTTCTTTTTCTTGTGAAATTAACCTGATTTGGCCGGCACCTTTTTCTGCTTTGTATTCTATTTTTACTTCTTTTACAAACTCACTATTTTTAAGATCCTGCTGCAGAAACTCAAGCTGATCGGGCGATACCCGGCCGGTAAACGTGTAGTAATGCATTTTGGTGATTTGTTTACCTTCGGTTGGTTTCGAACCCGGATTTTGAGAGAACATCATCCCGCATAACGAAAGAAAAATGAACGTGAAAAATACTTTTATAGAACGCATAGGAATTATTAAGAGGTTTATCTGATTTTTTAAGAACTATTAACACAAAAATATATCAATTTTCTGACAGAAATCATACCGGTAATGTTAAATAACCGGGAAGAAATTCTTAAATCAGTTTAGGTTGTGTAATTAAAGGTGAATTGACATAATTATTGAGTGAAGCAATTTGCGGGCAGTAGCCGAACATCTTCCTTTGAAAACATCTTTAGTATGGTACCGGTAGGTTTGTCGTCCAAAAATCATCCGGAATGTAGGGTTTAAAAGTTTTTTGCGGATTAATTTAATTGTTTATATTTGTTTATTAACCTTCTTAACACTTTATCAACAATTTGGTGTTTTTGAGTGGAAGAAATTAAATAAAACGTATTAAACCAATAAAACACTAACATACATTATATGAAAAACATACTTACAATTTTAGCACTCGCTTTTTCTGCCGGTTCTTTTTCTCAAATTACGGTCTCGTCTAACTTGCCCGCAAGTATGGCTTCAGTATCATCTGTAGAAACAGAAGTAAAGATTAATAAAGGCGCAGTAGGAAATTTTGCAAAGTATCAGATGGATGTTCCTCCGGGATATATGGTATCAGCGGTTGATGTTAAAGGAGGTAATTTTACGTTCGAAAACCAAAGGGCTAAAATTGTATGGGTTTCGGTTCCTAGTGAAGCAGAATTTACCGTTAAATTTAAAGTACAGGCAAATAGTGATGCAGCAAGCCCGGGTACATTTACTCAAAAATTTTATTACCTCGAAAATAATGAGAAAAAAGAAGTAGAAGGAAATCCTACAGTAGTTACTATAGGCGGTGGCGGTGCAATGGCATCTACACCTGCCGAAACAAAACCGGTTGAAACAGCAGTCAATACTACACCTGTAAAACCTGTTGAAACGGTAGCCGTGACAACTCCTTCCGAAACAAAGCCGGTAGAAACCGCCAAACCGGTTGAGACTGTTAAACCTGTAGAACCAAAACCGGTAACTGTTGTAAAAACACCTTCTTCTTCAGAAGCAGGAATGACCTTTAAAGTACAATTGGGAGCTTATTCAACACAACCTAATAAAAGTAAATTTAACGGGGCCGGTAATGTAAATATCGACCAGGTTGGCGGTTACTATAAAGTAACAACCGGTAATTTTAAAACGAAAGAAGAAGCCGTTAAATACCGCGATGAATTAACGGCAAAAGGCTTTAACGGTTTTATCGTAAAATATCAAAACGGACAACGCATCAACTAATAGTTTAATTTTTACCGCTTGTTCACTTCCTTTTGATTAAAAACGTTTTCATATCCGTACTTGTTTTAGTGTGTTTAAATTCTTACTCTCAGCAGTATCCTTGGTGGACACAATTCAGAAGCGCGCAAACCTTAATAAACCCCGGTTTTTGCGGAACAAAACGCTTAGTGGATATACGCCTCAATTATCGCAATCAATGGACAGGGTATGACGGTGCTCCCAAGACTTATGCACTCTCTTTAAACTCACGCATTTTGAAAGGTAAAATGGGCGTTGGAGGCTTTATATTTAAAGATGATATAGGCCCGTTTAAAAACTTTGCCGGCAACTTAACAGCTGCTTACCATTTAAAATTTCCTGATTCCGAATTATCATTCGGTGTGCAGGGAAATTATATGAGCCGCCGTTTTGATGGAACAGCTGTAACCATTCGCAACCAACAGGATAAAGCCATTAACCAATACACGGCTGATAAGGTATCTAATTTTGACGGCAGCTTTGGGATCGTATATTATAACGATCGTTTCCATTTAGGGATAGGTGCTAATAACGTATTAGGTGCAGGCTTTGAGTATTATAAAAAAGATGCAAATAAAATAGGTAAGTTTACAAATGTGGCACATTATAATGTGTCGGCAGGTTATAACTGGGCAGAAGATATTAATTATACGTTCGAGAATACCGTGTTGGCAGTGTTTGTTCCTTCAGCCCCTATTTCTTTTGAATATAATTTGCGTTTTCACATGAAAAAACAATTAATGGCCGGTTTGGATTTCAGGTTCAATGACGCCATTGCGTTACAGTTAGGCTATACTATTCGCGATAATATTCAAATTTCTTATTCCTATGATTTTGTGACTTCTCCACTAAGAACTTATCAGATGGGTTCTCATGAGATCATGATCATTTTTTCATCAAACTTAGGAACCGACAAAAAGAAAAGAGGATTTAACGGGAGATTTTTAAGACAACGATTTCAATACATGCTTCAATAATATAATGTATTTGTAAATATGGTATTTGCTATTATAGATTTAGGAACCAACACGTTTAACCTGCTGATAGGGGAG
>JBBRHI010000539.1:0-2685 GCA_038222995.1 Bacteroidia bacterium
CGCCACTTTTTAGCAGCAATACTTCAATTGTAACCTTGGCTATGTTTAATAGCATGGGTGCGTTATTGGTGTTTTATGTTTATATGGTTTTTGGTTCAAAAATAATTGAGTTTTTAAAACTAAATCTTTCAAAGCTTAATGCTTTGGTTGGCCTGGTATATATCTGTCTTGCTATATATAATATTCAAAGCCTGGTATTTTAATAATTAGATCTTATAAATAGGCCTTACATACAACTATCCTAACCCGAATACTATATAAAACAACGATGACGCTCAAAATTAGCCGATATAAACTAAACCCGATCATTTTAGTGATGCTGTTACTTATTTGCAAATCCGCATTTACACAAACCATAAGGCGCTCATATTTTCCGGATTCATCCTATATAACGTTAGTTAATCCTTCTCTGTTAACAAACAAAACAATGGATCTCGGTTATGAAAAACAAATTGCTCTTGCCCTTCTTAATTATCCCGAACTTAAAAACACAACTATTATTTTTAAGGTACAAAAGCATAAGTCTCCTCTTTCGGCAAGGCCTACGTTTGCGAGTGTCTTTAAAAAACCAAACAAGCGCAAATACATAGTTTATATCAGTAATCAAACCGTTAAAAAATTAGAACCCATCCTTTTAAAAAACTTAAGCTTTAATGCACAAATTGGTGTTTTATCACATGAACTAGCACATATTTGCGAATTTAAAAACAAAAACACTTGGTATTTTATCAACCTTGCTTTAAAGCATCTATCAAAAAGTGCCATTGATACTTTTGAATTTAATACCGACAAAAGAAGCATCGAACATGGATATGGATACCAACTGCTAAGTTGGAGCAAAGAAGTTCGCGAAAAATTAAACATAGCAGTTTGGGGAGGAGCAGGCAACACTCATAAAATTCATGAGCGATACATGCATCCGTCAACCATATTAAACCATATCAATAATTTACCAATCTATAGTAACAACTAAAAATGACAAAAATCATAAAAATACTTCTATTCATTTCTACACTTATTTTTTTTTGTAACCTTAATGCACAAACCGTTAGTCAAGCTCCCGATAAAATTAAAAACGGGGGCTATAAATTAAATAATAATTTTGATTTTTCTGTTGCTTCAAACGCTAAACAGCAGGCCATTGCATTATCTTGGGTACATTTTTATAACCTAACAAAAAAACACCGTTTTAAAATTGGTTACGGGATAAGATTTACGGGTCAGTTTGGTAACGGGTTAAATTATGTAACAGCCCCCGCTAAGCTTACTTCTAAAGAAACCGGGCCACAGGTATTATTTACAGAGGTTTATCCTGAAAATATCGACACTGTTTATTTTTCTAAAACGCAGCATAATGCGTTAAACTTATCCATTAATTTGCAATACACGATTAAAAATAAAATAGATATAGGATTTAATATTGATGCCTTAGGTTTATCTTTTGGCCCTAAATCAAGCGGAAAGTATATGGCTTATCAATCAAGTAATAACCATACAATTCAACAAGCCGCGCCAACCTCTTACAATCTTTTGTTGGTAAGCGATAATGATATAGGCATGCTCAATTCGGAATTGTACGGTCGTTATTGGTTTAACGGAAAATGGGCTATTAAATTTGGGGCGTCGTTTTTATTTACCGAATATACCACTGCCAATAAATTACGATTAGATAATACCCGGTTCAGAAATAAATCACTGATGGGAATGATAGGAATAACCTTTAACCCGTTTAACTAAAAGAGTTTACTAACATAAAAATAACTTCAACATTAGTACTATGGAAATAGCATTTATCTTAACGGTATAACCGGCTTTGTACGTAACCGCAAATGGCAGGTAGTTGCAGACTTCAAGCCAACTCTAACCGTTGCCTTACCGGATTATTATTTTGTAGATGATCCCGGGATCATTAACACCGGTATTGATCTTTAAAAAATAAATGCCCTGCGCCAGGAAAATTGTTTCTAAAGTGGTTTTATAAGGGTCGGTTACTTTTGCATTCACAATTACTTCTTTGCACGCTATATCATACATTCTGTAATTTAAAGCCCCATTACTGTTCGATGAAATAATAGTAAGCTCCTCAGATGCAGGATTAGGATAAATAAAGATCGTATTTTTTTCATCATTACGGGTTATATCCACGGGCTTACTATAATGTATTTGTCCGTCAACATCTACTGTTTTTAAACGATAGTAAGAAATTCCTCCGATAGGTTTTGCATCAGTATCTTCATAATATAAAGTGGTGTTACAATTGCCTGCTGCTTTTTGTGAGCACACTGTTGTCCAGGTTTTAAAATCAAGCGTACGTTCTATTATAAACATATTGGTATTTTTTTGCGTAGCGGTTGCCCAACTAAGTCCTACATCGTCTTTTCTGTTTTCGGCATTAAAATAAAGAAGTTCAATGGGTAACGGTCCGGTACTTAGGGTTATAATCCCCGAATTTGTAGGTCCTCCGCCCGCTTGTCCGTTTATAGTTCCCGTACAACCCGAACAGCTGTTACCGCCGTTTCCGGGAGCTGTGGTGCTGGTAACGTTAACAGTAGGCTGGGTATTTGAATAAATAATAACTCCTTGCCCGCCGCCGCCGCCGCCCCCATGAGCTACACTATAACCCACATCGCCACCGGTACAGCCGATTGAGCATACAGAAAGCGGGCAACTACTGATTATACTGTA
>JBBRHI010000540.1:0-2670 GCA_038222995.1 Bacteroidia bacterium
AAATTTCTAAAGATTTTAGGTATTCTTTTTATAATATTAATTTTCGCTGGAACGGGCTTTTATGTTTATCTAAACAAAGCATTCCCCAAGGTCAGCCCTGCCCCCGATATGAAAGTTGAAATAACACCGGAACGGGTTGAAAAAGGCAAATACCTTGTTAGCCATGTTGTTGGGTGTGTAAGCTGCCACAGCGAGCGTGATTTTAAGTACTTCGCAGGTCCCATAGTTCCGGGAACCGAAGGTAAAGGCGGAGAAGCCTTCGATGAAAATCTGGGCCTCCCGGGTAGTTTCATTTCTAAGAATATCACACCCGCAGGCATTGGTGGTTGGACTGACGGTGAATTATTCAGAGCAATGACAGCAGGAGTAAGCAAAGATGGTACTCCGCTATTTCCAATTATGCCATACCTGCGTTTTGGAAAGATGGATATGGAAGATATCAGATTGTATAATAGCTTACATCAGAACTCTAAAACCTATTCCAAACGAAGTTAAGAAGTCTGTTCCAAAATTTCCTATGACGCTGATTATACGTACTATCCCTGAAGATGCGCACCTGACTAAAAAACCGGACAAAAGTAATGTTGTAGAATACGGCAAGTATCTTGTAAATGCGTCAAGCTGCATAGACTGCCATACACAGCAGAATAAAGGAAAATTAAAAGAAGGATTTGAATATGCAGGCGGCTTTGAATATCCTTTGGGCAATGGTTATGTTGTCCGCTCCGCGAATATAACGCCCGATAATGAAACAGGAATCGGTTTATGGACAAAAGAAATGTTTGTCGCAAAGTTTAAATCTTACGATAAGCCCGAGGCTCATATCATTACAGTTAAAGATGGCGAGCTTAATACATTAATGCCCTGGACAGACTTTGCAGGACAAACCCAGGAAGACCTTGAAGCGATTTATACATATTTAAGGACTCTTTATGGAGTGAAAAACAAAGTTGAGAAATTCTCTTTGATTGGTGTAAAGAATTAAAAGTTTTTATGGAAATTAAACACATTTCATGTGATCCTTATCTCAAGTCGTATTCCAAAGTTTAACACTTGAAGAAGCTGATTCGATGAATTACACACTTAAAAACATGAGTGAGATGTTAGTAATGTTGATATTCCTTTGCATAAATATCAATTCACAAACGACCGTACCTCTGGAAAAAAATATTCCGTTATATAATCATGTTGTTAATTGGCCATACTTTAAAGAAATAAAATTGAACAATAATAATTATGAGTTCGATGGATATTTAGTTGTCCAAATAAATCCAAACAGCAAAAGGGAATCTTCGAGTTTCGATTCCACTAATTCCTTTTTAATACTAATATTTATTTCTTAGATAGCTTGTTCAACTTTAATGATATTTATTCAGGCTACCAATATGAAACTGCCTTTAGTTTATTATTTGCAAATGCAGAGTTTCCTTTGCGAAATAGTGATGTTGAACTTATTTCTTTTCTCAAACACTTTAATAAAAAATCAGATAATATTTATTTAAAAAGATTTAATAATGAGATAACTTCTGATTCGTTAATATCATATGGCAAGCTATGGACAAAAAATGATGACAAATCATATATAATATATAAATGTAAGTTTGTTACTGCTATTATTCAATATCGTGAAATTACACAAATAGTAAGAGTTTTTATACCAACTACTTCATTAATCGAATTCAGAAAAATCACAGATAAAGAAGCTAAAAAAAATAACTTGGAAAAAAGCAAAATACAATTTATTTATAAAAATAGATAACATTCTTTTAAGCTAAAATTTGATACTGGTTTCCAGCTTTCGCTGGAATAACAATGGTAGAAATTCCTTTCGTGCAATTCGTGTTTATTCGTGGCTGAAGTTTTTAATATTCCTGCCTACGCAGGAATGACGAGAAGAGGAAAAACTTTGTGACTTTGAGCCTTTGTGGCAAAAGCTTTTAACGAATTATAGAGAACTCAACCTCCCCCTTCCCCTCCTTTTGAAAGGAGGGGAATGTATAAGCAATAGAAGTCCTTCTAAATTGAAACTACCCCTTTATTTCTCTATATTTGTTAATCAAAACACAAAAAAATCCATTCATGAAACTATCAAAAATTCTAATTTTATTGTCATTTTGCGCTCTTTTGGCATCCTGCGGTAAAAAGCCCGAAGTAATTTATACAAACGGAAAAATTTATACTCTCGATAAAAATAATACAATAGTAGAAGCTGCTGCTGTTTATGAAGGCAAAATCCTTGCGCTTGGAAAAACAAGTGAGCTGACTGAAAAATATAAAGATGTTAAAGTTGTTGACCTCAAAGGTAAAACAGTTGTTCCTGGATTTATCGATGCCGAGGCAAACTTAATGGAATTTTCAAGGCAGCTTAATTTAATTGACCTGAGAAGCGCAAAATCTCTTGACCAAATCCTGAAGATGATAAGTGACAAAATTAAAACTGCAAAGCCTGATGACTGGATTGGAGGCTTTGGATGGGACGAGCTTAATCTTTCAAATGCGGATTTGCAAAAACTTAATCATACCCTCTTAGACCAGATTTCTGTTCAACAATATATTTATCTTGTTAATTCGTTAGGTAATACAACTTGGGTAAACAAAAAAGTTCTTGATTTGACAAAAGTTTCTAAAGATACACCTGACCCGGAAAACGGAGAAATCGGTTTTGACGAA
>JBBRHI010000541.1:0-2663 GCA_038222995.1 Bacteroidia bacterium
CATTAAAAGCTATTAAAGACGTAAAGAATTTGTTTTCCGGTAAGCCGAGGTCAGAAATAGCAGCGGCAAAGCCCATGCCGTGAATCAACCCGAATGCAAATACAATAAAAATCCGTGTTGGCTTCAGCTTATCGGTAATGATGTTTTCCACTGCCACAAACATAATGGATAAGGCAATAACGGGTTCAATGATTTGAACGGGCGGCGTAATAATTTTATACATGGCAAGGCCCAGGGTAATGGAATGCGCCACCGTAAAAGCAGTAGCCTGCCACAATACCGGTTTTAATTTAGGGTTCAGCAAAAAAATACTGATCACAAATAAAATATGATCAAGCCCTAAAGGAATAATGTGTGTAAAGCCCAGTTGCATATATACGCTTGCCACTTCGGTACGCGAGAGCTTGCTTAATGCATCCGTCATAGGGTGCGCCGCCATGTATTGCGGAAGCATGCAGGCAACGGTGAACAAAAAAAAAGAAATAATGTATTTAGTTTTTTGAGAAACGGTCATACTATAAAGAGGTCAAATATCCTTTAGCTTCTTTTTGCAGGTCAGCATCCAAATAAGGGTTTGTTTGCATAGCTTGTTTAATCAGTTGTTCGCCTGCCGCTTTTTGCCCGGCTTTAATTTTAATTAACCCGGCGCGGCATAGCAACGTAGGGTTTTGGCAATGTGTTCTTAAGGCTTTATCAATCATTTTATTGGCCTGTACATAATCTCCTTTTTTATAATTTACCCATGCTACGATTTCGCATACATCAATATTATCAGGCCTTCTGTCATATTCAATCATGGCGTGTTCCAATGCTTTATCGTTGTCGGGTACTTTTAAATACGCATACGCTAATTCTTTATCGGCATAATGGCCGTGGGCGCTCGAGCTTTCATCATTACCGGCTAAGGGGCTTAGCATTTCAATCACTTCTTCTTTCGATTTTTTTGCTTTACCGGGTTCATTATTTAATGTGTATAGGTCGCTTAATTCATCGGCAAAGGAGTATTCGTTTATCAGGGTTTTTGCTTTTTGGTAACCCGCTATAGCCACTTTATAATTTCCTTTTTCTTTGGCAATGTGGCTTAACCCCGCAATGGCAAAAGGATAATCGGGGCGTTCGGCTAATGCAATTTTATATTGAAATTCGGCGCTGTCTAATTGTCCTGTATTTTCATATAGGTGTGCTAAGATCATACGGGTCCATTCGCTTTGTTCTAAACCCGGGTAACCTGCGGCAACAGCCAGTTTAGCAGCTTCTATAGCTCCGGGCAAATCACCGTGTATTTCTCTTAAATACGATACGCGGGCGTATGATCGAATATCGGGACGGATAGAGATCATCTTATCACACACTTTTACGGCATCGTTATATTTACCGAGTTCCACATTGGCATCACATAACAAGCCGTAAATAAAAGCACTGTTCGGGTTAAGGGGCAATGCCTGTTGTGCCACGGCCAGCCCGTCGCTGAAATGATGTTGCGATAATAATACAGTAGCCTTACAACATAAGGCATCAAAGTTTTTTGGTTCATTTTTAATTACGTCGTCCAGCAATTCCAAGGCTGCCCCGTCGTAATAGGCATGGTCGCCGGTTATGCGGGCTTCCTGTATATAAGCCTGCGAAAGGCTGAGTTTGGATTTATAATCCTGAGGATTCAATTCAATATTTTTTAATAAGCCTTCAATAGCTTGTTTGGTGTTAAGCCATTCGCCGGTTAGGGCAATGCTTCCTTTCCGTTCTTTGAACGAAGGTGTTTTTGGTACCGGTTTTTTTGAGAAGAATAAAATGCAGCCTAATAAAACGGTTGTTACTCCAATTAAAATAATGTATAAATTTTTGCGCATGGTCAGTAAATAATGTAAACATAAAAAAGGCCGGGTATAAAAATACACCCGGCCTTGTAAGAAACAAATTATTTAGTTAAAATAATTTTAATGGTTTGAACGTTTTTGTTGTTAGAGGTTAAAGTAGCGAAGTATACACCACTTGTGGCTTCTTCAGCATTCCATTTAACATCGTATGTTCCTGCATCCTGTTTTTGATTTACAAGGGTAGTAATTTTTCTACCGTTAATGTCATAAATAGTTACAGATACATTTCCGTCTTCCACTAACCTGTATTTAAAGTTTGTGTTTTGTGTCATTGGGTTAGGGTAACATTGCATCATTGCTTTAGGAGCAGCTAAATTCATACCGCTGTTAAAATCATCGATTCCTGTTGGCGTAAATTGAACGATAGGCCCTCCGCATTTTCCGAAACCGCTCCAAGGAGCCTGTACGTAAGGGAAAGCTGTTTTAAACGTTGTATCGTTTTTATTGATGCCTGTTGAGTAACCTAATACATTGCCTAACATCGCTGTAACCGGGTTTGGCCCGCCTGCCGTGTAATCATCATACCATAAACCGATTGCGGCTAATACTACACCGCTCACTGCCTGTAATTCAATACGTGTTACATCATCCTCTAAACGACGTCCGTTAGGAAAACCGTCCATGTTAGGAATGTTTTGTAAAGCAGCAGAACCGTTAAAACGAGTATCTGTTAAACCTAATACAGCTGCCTGAACCAATCCTAAAGAACTGAAATCAGCAGAGTTTCTCGGAGTAACCGGTACAGCCATATTTAAACGTAACATATCACCGAAAATAGGAATAAAGTTA
>JBBRHI010000542.1:0-2658 GCA_038222995.1 Bacteroidia bacterium
AATATGTAAAAGCAAATTACCTGCAGTTTAATTATAATGTTGCTATTATCCCTTCAGCAATTATAAAAAGTACAGTAAAGAATAAACTTTTAAAATTTATAAACAGGTTTAGCACCAATTCTTCTTTACAAATAAATAAAAAAGATCTGGCGGGAAATAAATCTGTTGAATTCAATCCGTTTAGTAAAAACCTTGTGGATACAACTTTAATTTCGCTTACTTCCTTTTTATCAAATACGATATACTTTAACCGTAAAAGTGTAAAGTGGGGCGTTGATATTACGCACCGGCTTAATACAGGTAAAGCGCTGTTGAATTATGGATTTGAAAGTAATAAATTAAGAGATCTTACGCTAAAGGGAAGATGGAATCTTAACCGTTCTATTGCCACCTCTTTCACCAACAAATATGGATTAAATCAATTAATCAATTCTTCATTCGCTAACAGGAACTACCGTATAGACGAAGTTTCTGCTGAGCCTTCAGTAAGCTATATTTATAAAAGCAATTTGCGTGTAAGCATTATTTATACTTATGACAACAAGGAAAATAAAATTGATTTTATGGAGAAGGCAATTAACAATGCTATAGCTACCGAAATAAGATATAATGTATTATCCAACGGAACTTTGAATGCACGATTCTCTTACAATAATATAAATTTTAATGGAGGTAGCGGTGGCAGCGCTAACAGTACTGCCGGATACATTTTATTAGACGGCTTGTTACCAGGTAAAAATTATTTATGGAACATTGAACTTACCAAAAGGCTTGCGGGCAATATAGAAGTGAATCTTCAATACGAAGGTAGAAAGCCGGGAAGTGCTCCAACCGTTCATACTGGAACGGCATCAGTAAGAGCAATCTTTTAATTAAAATTAATTACCAAAGCTGGCAATCATATTAATGGTAAGAGCAATCATAATTGTATTAAAAAAAAAGGAAAGCATACTGTGCCATAAAACAAGTCTTCTTATTTTCTTCGATTCAATTTCAACATCTGATACCTGGAAAGTCATTCCTATAACAAATGAAAAGTAGGCAAAGTCTTTATAATCGGGTTTATCATCATCTGGAAAATTTAAGCCTGCTGCTTGTTTTTTAGGATCATCTTCGTCGTCATCATAATACATATGCGCATAACGTAAAGTAAAAATGGTGTGTATTAAAAACCATGAGAGTATAAGACCAGCTACGGCAATTATAAGATGAATGGTTTCCTGGCTTTTAAATTTTTCTTTGGTTACAATCAATAATAATATGGCGAGGAAACTGGCAAGTGTTGATACAAGAATGATTAAGAAGATAACCGTTCTGCTTGAATCCTGTATCCTGGCCTGTTGTCTTATGTGGTCTGTTTTTGTTACATAAAACGTAATCCAGTCCATTGTTATCAGGCAAATAGTAAAAGCTTCCCAGCTCATTAAAATATGTGTTATAACATCAATGTGTTTTATAACTACTAAAAAATAAACAAGCAATGCAACTGCAAGACAAATGCTCAACTTGGTTACCGGGTGAATTTTTTCGAACAGCCTTGCTAAAGGAGTAGCCTTTGTTTTTGATTCCATCTTTATTAAAAATATTCTGATGTAATTTAATATTAATCATGAATGAATGCCAAATAAAATCCTTCAGAGATAATTTATTTTCGATGCATTTCAAAGTACGCCGGTTGGTGGGACACCAACCGGGGCAGTCCGCCTTGGGCGGTGTCCCACCGCCCACTATTAATTGATTTTTTAATTTTTAATTAATGATGATGATGTATTTTGGTATCGCTTAACTGGTAAAAAATTCCCAATTGAAAGACGTTACTTTCTATGGTTGGGCCGTTTTTATTATCATTAATGTTACTTAATCCAAAAACATATCTTGCATCTAAGCCAAAGCCTGATGCAGTAAGATAACCAACACCTAAAGGAATTGAAACAGCGGTTGATTCGAAGCCCTTATTATCAACGGTTACATTTCCTGATTTTGTTTTAGCGCTTAATAAAAAGCCAAGCTGTGGGCCACCTTCCAGCCTGAAGCCATTTTCGAACATGTATTGCAGTAAGACAGGAATATTCAAATAATTTAAATTAACGTGAGTGGTACCTTGCGGAATAAGTTTATAAGATGCTCCTTCGAGAGAATAAATTAATTCGGGTTCTATAGCCCATGTTTTCGAGGCGTGAATATGAGCCAGTACGCCAAAGTTTAAACCTACTTTATTATCGGTAGACGTATTATCATTATAATTAAGATCAGAAATATTTACGCCTCCTTTTATGCCTATATGTGCCTGTTGCGCTTTGGCATTAAATAACAAAAGAACGGATAGAATTAAAATTGATATTTTTTTCATAATATTTTTTTAGGTTAACTATTTTATAAATGAATATAAGATTCCTCTTTACAAAAGTCATACCTCTTAATAAAATTGCCAAATGATTAACTTTGCAAACACTTTTCCTGTTTCATTTTTGAACATGTTAAAGAAACAGAAAATAGAAATTATTTGTTATGGCTGTTTTGCACAATCGTGTTTCGCAGAAAGAATTAAAACAACGTTTGTACGAGGAAAATGAACCCCGTACTACTTTATCATTTTATAAATATGCTTTTATTGAAGACCCAAAGTTGTTTCGTGATACGCTGTATAAAAACTTAGAT
>JBBRHI010000543.1:0-2647 GCA_038222995.1 Bacteroidia bacterium
CGAGGGGTACCTTCGTTTAAAAGAGTATGTTATATTTGTTATAAGACATAGTATTTGAATCCAAATTCACACATATTTATTTACGTTCAAAAAATAACTCCCCGGGTTAAATATATTTTTAATTTAATATTAAAAGATTGTCTCGGATTAGAGTTTACGATTACAAATAATGAAGATGATTACAGGGCCTTTGAAGGGTATAAATTTTCATACAGTAAACAAGCTATTGAGTCTGACTTTCATATTACGGCTTTTGACCTGATGTTTGAATCCGGTATCCGGGAACAGACGATTCAAATGCAAAATCATGATGCCTATTTAAAATATTTCTTTAAGACCTACAATAGTATTTTACCGTTCGACCTGTTTTCCGCATCTTTTTATTTAGTAAGCCGGTACGAAGAATATTTACCGTTTATTCCTGATGCCTTTAACCGTTTTGAGGCAGAGAACAGTTTGGCGTATCAGTATGATTTTTTGCGAATTCCTTTAGTGAACGTATGGATCAGTGAATTTGAAAAAACGCTGTGTGCAAAGTTTCCGAATTTAATAATTACGCATCAAACCTATTCTTACGTATCTACCATTGATATTGATAACGCTTATAAATATAAAAAGAAAGGAATTATGCGTTCCTTGGGCGGTTATTTAAAATCCATTGCACAGTTCGATAAACATGACCTGATAGACAGGACCTCCGTATTACTTCAAAAAGAAAAAGACCCGTTTGATTCTTATGATTACCAATTAGAGATCCAAAAAAAATATAACCTCCGGGTTATTTATTTTTACCTGTTGGGTGATTACGGTATCAATGATAAAAACCATCCTTCCAATCATAGAAGTTTTCAAACGCTTATTAAACATTTAACCGATTATTCTATGCCGGGTATCCACCCTTCGTTCGGCTCAAATAATAAACCAGACAGGGTTAAAATTGAAATAAACCGGTTGGCAAAAATTACGCACAGGGAGATCCATCATTCAAGACAGCATTTTTCCATGCTCAAATTCCCGGATACTTATTTTAATTTGTTAGAGCTTGGTATTACAAACGATTACTCGATGGGATACTCGCTTCATAATGGTTTCAGAGCAAGTATCTGTTGCCCGTTTTATTGGTATGACCTGGACGATGAAATAGAAACAGGATTAAAGATCCATTCGTTTTGTTTAAGTGAAACCTCTTTACGATATAAAGATCACGCGCTTCCAACTACGATTCAGCAGATTGCAAAGCCTATAATTGATGACGTAAAAAAATACCACGGAGAACTGGTTACCATATTTCATAATGATACTATGGGAACAGCACAGGAATGGACTCAATGGAAACATGTGTATGAAGATATTGTAAAATTGTGCGTATAAAAAGATGATCGTTATTTATACTCATACTATTACAGCGCGTATTGCTTATGCTGTAGACCTTGTGTTTAGTTCCGTATTAAATATTCCTTATCAATTAACTGATGATTTGCAGGTATACCATTTATCTTCTTTACCAAAGTTGGCTTATACTACTATTAACATTGGGTTTGATGTGTTTATACAATCAGATACTTTATTGGTTGAAAACGACATCCGAAAAGAATTGCCTCCTGTATCAGGCAAATATTTGAATTTTCCGATGTTCTTTAAAACGGGCCCGAATTCATTTTTACCTTATGATATTTTTGCAACCGTTTTTTATTTTGCAACACGGTATGAAGAATATTTACCTTCTCAGCCCGATAAACACCAACGTTTCCCGGCAGAAGAGAGCCTGGCATTTAAAGGAGGGTTTTTAAATAAGCCTTATCTTAATTATTTAATTGCCGATTTTGCAGATAAGCTGCGGCATCGTTTTAGAGACTTAGATTTTAAAAAACGTAAATTTAATTTTATATCGACGGTTGACATTGATAACGCATTTGCATATGCTCACAAAGGATTTAAAAGAAATGCCGGTGGTTTAATAAAAGATTTGATTTCTTTTAAATTTAAGGCTGTTGCAGAACGGATTAAAAGTAATTTAAATGAAAACAATGATCCTTATAATACTTTTAATTTAATAAATGAGTTGAGCAGAGACGCAGAACTTCGCTATTTTGTATTAATAGGTGATTATTCTGCTTATGATAAAAACCCGCATCATCAAAACAAAGGTTTCATAAAATTGCTCCAAAGCCTTTCAGGGAATCATTCTGTGGGTTTACACCCTTCTTACGAATCGTTTAATGACAATGGAAAGATAAGTGTTGAAAAAAAAAGATTAGAAGTTGTTTTAGAAAAAAAAACAGCATCGGCACGTTGCCACTTTTTAAGAATACAATTCCCGGAAACCTACAGAACATTTATTAAAATAGGAATTACCGATGATTACACCATGATCTATGCTTCGCAATCGGGTTTTAGAACAGGCTTGTGCATGCCTTATAAATGGTTCGATCTTGAACGTAATGAATTAACAAAGCTAACACTACATACAAGTGTTGTAATGGAAGGCACTTTGAGAGATTACAATAAGTTGGACACTGAAGCTTCCGGAAAAGTTGCTTTAGGGTTGTTACAAGAAGTAAAGAATTTTGGCGGCGAATATATTTCTATATTTCATAATGATACCTTTGTACCCGGTCAAAAACGATGGATTGATTTTTATAACATG
>JBBRHI010000544.1:0-2638 GCA_038222995.1 Bacteroidia bacterium
GAAAAAAGTAACTGGACAGACAGTGATGACCTTGACCTGATGTTTACCAATACGTATAAAAAAGAATTTTATAAAGTGCTGCAACGCTACATTCATAAGCGTTACAGAAGAAAAGTGGGAATTCGTTCATTTATTAATTTAAAGGAAAGCTTTTCGTTACACAATATTAAAAATACGCTGGCCTTATTGCATATTGTTGCTTCCGAAAAAATGGCAAAGAAAAAGTTAATTGCTTTGGAACCTTTGACTGTAGACAAATTTTAATGGCGGAAATTCTGAATGATATGAAGATCCTTGATGGAGTGCATGTTTCGGAATTAACGGGTCAAAAATTTTCTGATTTTGAAACGCATTATATAAATGTGAGAAACAAGGAAAAAAGAGTGTTATCCATTTCTGAAATTCAGCACTTGCCTTATCCCGGGTCTGCAAATGCACATTACGAAGAATGGAAAATGCGTCAAAAAAATATTGAGCGACTGTTATCGTATTTGAATAAAAAGAAAACATTCCTGCGTATTTTAGATATAGGCTGCGGGAACGGATTTATGACTCATTTAATGGCGGGCAATAATAACGAGGCTGTAGGTGTTGATGTTAACCTGACAGAATTAAAACAAGCTGCAATTGCTTTTCCCGGCAATAATTTAAAATGGTATTACCTCGATATTGTTAATGAAATCTTACCCGAAAAGCCCTTTGATATCATCACCTTTGGAGCATCGTTTCAATATTTTAAAAATGTAGACCGGATTTTAACCGTTTGTAAAAAAATGTTATCTGAAAAAGGAGAGATCCATATCATTGACAGCCCTTTTTATTCAGCCGACTCTAAACTGAAAGCGAAGGAAAATTCTAATAGGTATTTTAATAAAATGGGAGTGGATGAAATGACGACCTATTATAACCATCATTCTTTTGAGGTGTTTAATAATTATAACGTTGAAATAAAATACGATCCGAATTCTTTCTTAAAAAAATTAATGCGAAGATCGGATTCACCGTTTCCATGGATAAAAATTGCATAGCTTTGTATATTATTAATTTACAATGAACCACGCACAACAGGAAGATCGGGTAAGTAATGCATTCAGCAAGCAATCGGGCGTGTTCGACAGCATTACAAATTATAATCCCTTAGAAGTGCAGTACCGGGAAATTATAATAAATCACGTGTTGAAATTTGTTTCCCCTAACCAATACATGCTTGAATTAAATTGCGGGACAGGTTTAGACGCTCTTTTCTTTGCATCGCATGGTTTGCGAATTCATGCTACAGATAATTCACAAGGGATGTTGGAACAATTAAAAGATAAGCTTGCTTCACCAGGAATTACAAACATTACTACTGAAAAGTGTTCCTTTAATAAATTAGATCTCAAGAATAATCCGGTTGATCAATTCGATCATTTATTTTCAAATTACGGTGGTTTAAATTGTGCTGAAGATATAGCATCCGTGATAAAGCAGGCTGATGCTTATTTAAAAATCGGAGGCATGTCTCATTTTGTATTTATAGCCCCGGTGTGCTTATGGGAATGGGCAACCATTTTTAAAGGAAAATATAAATTCGCTTTCCGGCGACTCACAAAAAAAGGCGTAAGGTCACATTTAGAAGGGCATTATTTTGATACGTATTATTATTCTCCAAACACCATTAAAAAAGCGTTTGGCCATACATACGAATTAATTCAATTGCGTTCGCTCGGTTGTTTTATGCCGCCCACCTTTAATGATTATTTTCCGGCAAAGCATGCTGCATTATTTTCTGCTCTAAAAAAAATGGAGCTGGCAACTAACACCAAATGGCCCTTTAACAGGATCGGTGATCTGTTTATTATTTCACTGAAAAAGAAAATGGCTTAAAAGCTTGCGCCAATGCTTACTCCGCCCCAAAATGTAAAATAACCCGGGTGAAACCCTAAAGCATCATTGCTCATAATTGCCGGAGTGATCCCTGCCCTTAAAAAAAAACCGTCATCCTTTTTTTGATAACGGTAACCGCATCGCCACACACTGAATAAAATATTTTCCCAAAAATAAACATCCGTTTGATTGGGCCTTTCATTATAGCGACGCTGCATCGTAATGCCGGCGCCGAATTCTAAATGATGCGGATTTTTAAATAAAATAAAACTATTTTCCACTACGTAAGCCTGCTCTATATAAATGCCGTTAAAATTTGGCGCAAAACCACCACGGGCGCCCATTTTAAATTTTTCTTTGTAAAAGTAGATTCGTTCGTAATTCAAAGAAAAAAAACCTGCATTGCCCCCTAATTCTATATAGGCCATGTTTTTAGACGGATTTACCTCATAATCACGCGGCGGTCGCGGTGCTGTATAATCTTCTTCCTGTGCTTTAGCTGCAAAGCCTGTTAAAAACGTAATAATGAAGAAAAACCTATGTTTTAAGAAATGCATTACTCAAACTTACAAAATTAAAAGCGACCGGAAACTATTAATTAAATGTTAAAATCTTATATACTCTAATTCTAACAAACACGTATCTTTACCAAGTTTGTTTTTTTGTTTTTTAAGTCCTTTACTAAACATTACAACAGCCTCTAAAATTACTATGAAAGATACATCTATAAAATCCGTTTTAATTATTGGTTCAGGTCCTATTGTTATCGGTC
>JBBRHI010000545.1:0-2628 GCA_038222995.1 Bacteroidia bacterium
ACCGGAAATATTGTTGGTAAGCAATCCTCTTATATTAGCCCAGCTTAAGCTGCCGCCAATAAAATAAAATTTATCATAGCCTGTATAATCATTAATAATGGTGTGTTCATCTACCGCTGATGGATTGCGGCTTGCAGTATTTGGATATTCAACATCGGGAATACCTGTTATTACAGCCCATACACCGCGTGCGGTTCCATAAGCAGGAGTAAAACAGCGGTCGAAAAAAATTCCCTGCTTACACATTTCATTAAAGTAAGGAGTTGTGTTTAACGGATTACCCCACATACTACTTTTGTAAGCGCTAAAGCTTTCACAAATAACAACTACAACATTTGGGGTATTAACAGAAGGTTGCGGATTAAAAATTCTTCTATAATTTAAAGTTGTACTATCAGGATTTGTTATTCCAAGTGATGCCGATATTAACGGATAAAACTCCTTTACTTTTTTTAAATCATAAGTAGAATTCCTGAATTGTAAAGTGCTTAAAAAACTTTGAACAGGATTTAGGGAAAGATTCGCTTTAAAATCGTCCTGGAACGAAAATGCATCACTCCATCGCAATGGATATTGATTTAACCTTCCGAAAATGCCAATACCTAATAGTAATGTAAACACAACACCGATCAGTATTTTAGAAAATCCACGCCCGCGATATGGAGACAATCGTATTTTTTTAAACCAGCGGATTACCAGCCCATATAACAGTATTACACAAACGAAAATGAGTATCAATAAAGTAACAACAGGATAGGTTTGCCAAACCATGTTCATGGAAATCTTCGCATCTGACGTATAATTTAAAACGCTTGCAGATAATCGCTGGTGCAGGTAATCGAAATGCTCAAAGTCAATTGCATAAAGGAATACAAGAGCAACAGTTATAATAAAAAAATACGTTTTAAATATTTTTCGTGAAACAGAGTTTTCAAACGGGTTACAGTTTTTTGTAATTAAAAGCCATGCTAATATTAAAGCGAATAAAATTGCCATGTAAACCAATGATGAAATTGGAACATGGCCTTTCTTCATAAAAATGATAAGCAACACTATTATAAGAACAGTAAATAGTAATTCTATTATGCTCCAGGGTGTGAGCTTGTTCTTATTAGTGTAATTTAAATGGAGATTACCAATCAAAAAAGGGAATAGAACAATTCCACATACAATTCTGGTATCAAAATTTAAACCTAATAAAAATGCGCTGAAGCAATTTGCAAAGGAATATTGCGAATGCTTAAAATGGAAAAAGAACACAAACCGCATAACGGTCATGAAGATTAAAAATGCAATCGCTGACAGAAA
This sequence comes from Bacteroidia bacterium, assembly GCA_038222995.1. GTDB lineage: Bacteria > Bacteroidota > Bacteroidia > B-17B0 > Aurantibacillaceae > UBA4416. The sequence goes on from JBBRHI010000545.1 coordinate 1,309, forward strand.
CATCCATTTAACAAGCCCGGGTAAAGCGATTTTTTTCATTTAGAAAATTAAACAATACAAATGTGAGTTAAAGAAATTAAATAAGATGATAAGCAAATGTAAATATTTGGCAAGTGTTTTATGCAATGGTTATTTTTGTACGTATTGGCATTAATAGAAATTTACAACTATGTATCTCCCCGAATCCTTAAAGCAATTTGATTACAGGTTGTTTTCAAAAATGAACGGGCAATGGCACAATTCTTTTTTAGATAAATTTATTCCATTTGTGCGTGAGCCCTTTGTATGGTTACCTTTCTATTTTTTTTTGGTGTTTTTTGCAACGATAAATTTCAAAAAAAGAGGTTGGTATTGGGTTTTGTTTTTTATATTAAATGCAATGCTCAGCGATTATGTAAGCAGCACTATTATAAAAGACAACTTTGTAAGGCTGCGCCCCTGCCACGATCCTGCGTTTGCAGATAAAATTCGTTTCCTTGTAAGCTATTGTCCCGAAAGCTCCAGCTTTACTTCTTCCCATGCTGCTAATCATTTTGCGGCAGCAATGTTTATATTTACAACATTCAAAAAAGCGATTAGCCCTAAATGGGGTTTTCTTTTTTTATGGGCTTTTTTAATTTCGTATGCGCAGGTATATGTTGGAGTTCATTTTCCGTTTGATGTATTTTGTGGTGGAATACTTGGTTTAATTCTTGGTTATATCCCTGCTAAAATTTTTAATAATAAGATAGGACTGTTGCCAAAATGATAAATACTTTATGATCGAATTGGTTATTTTATTTTTCCTGATTCTTCTTAATGCATTATTTGTAATGAGTGAGATGGCGTTGGTTTCAGCCAAAAAAAACCGACTGGAAATTAGCGCCGCAAAAGGCGACAGCAGATCGAAGGTGGCATTGCAGCTTAAAGAAAATCCTGATATATTTTTATCTACCACACAAACTTTTATTACGCTGATCTCTATTTTGACAGGTGTTTATTCCGGAGAAAAGTTTGAAAAATATTTACAGCCTTATCTTGAAAAGATTGATATTATAAAACCGTATTCGCACACTATTGCAACTGTTATTATTGTTATCCTTGTTACTTTTTTATCAATTTTATTTGGAGAGCTTGTGCCTAAGAGATTTGCAATTATGCGCCCGGAAAAAATTGCAAAGCTCATAGCAAGGCCTATAAAAATTTTAAGCAGCGTTTCTTTTCCCATCGTGTGGCTATTGAGTTCGCTCAACTCGGCTATTTTTAAAATCTTCAATATTAAACCTCACAAAGACAACCAGGTAACCGAAGAAGAGATAAAAGCTTTGATCAATGAAGGAA
>JBBRHI010000546.1:0-2614 GCA_038222995.1 Bacteroidia bacterium
CTATGGAACGTATGCTGGCCCGCACTTTTAAGCTGGTATTTTATTTAATGGCGCTTGTGTTTGTGTTTATAGTGGGATTAAAATATAATGAAGTATCACGTACGCGCTTACTCGCTTTTTGCAGCTTGTTTTTTTTGCTGATCTTTTTCGGGCGCATCTTTTTTATTTCGCTTTTAAAGAAACTACGGCGTAAAGGTTATAATTTCAGAAACGTCATTATTATAGGGGCAGGCAAAACAGGGGTTGATATGCGCGAAACACTTTCGGGGGATTTGAGCTATGGATATAGGGTATTGGGATTTTTTGATAACGAAATTAATGCGCCGGGTGTGCTCGGTAAAATTAAGGATGTGGTAAACTATATAGCCGAAAACCCTGTACATGAAATTTATATGGCGATGCAAAATTACGATACTCCCGAAATACGTGAGCTTACCAATTACTGTGAGCATCATTTCATTAGGATTCGTTTTGTGCCTTATTTCAGAAACTTTACCAAAAGCCGCAAGTTGGAAGTGAGTTTTTACGGGAACATTCCGGTGGTGTCTTTACGTAAGGAACCCCTTGAATATGCCCCCAACCGCGTGCTTAAATATATGTTTGATGTTTTATTTACAGTGGTATTATTTGTATTAGTATTTTGGTGGTTATTCCCGATACTCATCTTGTTAGTAAAACTAAGTTCTAAAGGGCCCGTGTTTTTTAAACAGCAGCGTTCCGGCAAAAACAACCGTACGTTTTGGTGCTATAAATTTAGGACCATGAGGGTTAATACACTCAGTGATGAATTACAGGCCACTAAAAACGATGCAAGAATTACGGCTGTGGGTAAATTTATGAGGAAGACCAGCCTCGATGAACTGCCGCAGTTTATTAATGTGTTAAAAGGAGATATGTCTATTGTCGGTCCGCGCCCGCATATGTTAAAGCACACACAAGAATATTCGGACCTTATCAGTAATTACTTAGTGAGGCACTTTGCAAAAGCAGGCATTACCGGTTGGGCGCAGGTAAACGGCTTTAGGGGCGAGACCAAAAACATAGAAGAAATGGAAAAGCGGGTGGAGTTTGATATTTGGTATATTGAGAACTGGTCGTTTTTACTGGATCTTAAAATTATTTTAAAGACGGTGGCGCTGGTTTTTTTCAAAAATAGGAATACATATTAGGTTTAGATAATTGTTCTTATCCCTTTTAATTATAGTTTAAGCGCCATTTTTTTATATTTTTGCATACATTATCTTAACACATGTTTTTTTTACATAAAATAGTAAATTATAAATTTTTCTCCGGCCTTTTGATGGTATGCTTATTATCGACGGCATGCACTTCCAAAAAAAAAATGATCTATTTTAACTCGGAAGAAGCGATTAAAAACTCTGAGCTAAATAAAAATTACACGCCTGTATTCCATACCGACGATTTACTATCAATTACAGTGTCGGGCGTGGACCCGGAAACAGTTAAACCTTTTAATTTACCCGTTGCAACAGGAGCGAGCGGTAATTTATCAGGCTATGCTACCGGATTACCAAGCTTAACAGGTTATTTGGTAGATCCTGAAGGAAATATTGATTTACCGGTTATAGGAAAAATAAAAGTGAGCGGTTTAGGACGTCCTGAAGTAACAGAAACCATTAAACGTAAATTAAAAGAATACCTGAATAATCCTATTGTTAACATTCGTATCCTTAATTATAAAGTAACGGTATTGGGCGATGTGAAAAGCCCCGGAACATTCAGTATTCCCAATGAGCGTATTACATTGCTTGAAGCTATAGGAATTGCCGGGGACCTTAACATAACCGGTAAACGCAGAAACGTATTGGTAATACGAGATTTAGACGGAAAGAAAACAGAAACAAGGATAGACCTTACTTCAAAGGAATTGTTTTCTTCGCCTGTATTTTACCTTAATCAAAACGATATCGTGTATGTTGAACAAAATCGCGCAAAATTAAATTCGTCGGTGGTAAACGCCTCAAACGTAGGAATATTTATTTCAGTTATTTCTTTATTGACAACTATAGCCGTCTTACTTTCTCGTTAACAAAATGGAATTAGAACAATATAACTTTTCGGTTGAAGAAAGCCAGGAAAACAATTTAAAAGATGTATTAATAAAATACTTTTATAACTGGAAATGGTTTTTACTGAGTATTGTTGTATGCCTTACCTTAGGGTTTGTTTACCTTCGCTACCAAACGCCCTTATATGAGGTAAGCGCTACAATTTTAATTACAGACGATAAAAAAGGATCCATTTCGTCTGAACTGTCAGCTTTTGAAGACCTGGGCATTTTAAAAAATGATAATAACATTGACGATGAAATTGAAATTCTGAAATCACGTTCACTCATGCTGAGAGTTATTAAAGAACTAAAATTGAATGTTTCATATTTTTCTTACGGCAGGCCTATTGAACATGAACGGTACAGTAATACTCCTGTAATAGCTGTTTTTACAAATAATGACACTATTATACCTTTTCAAGGAAACTGGCTCATTAACTCTGAATCGGATAAAAGATTTACACTTAAAAACGGAAATAATAACGAGGTATTGGGAATTTTTAATTTTGGTGACTCTATTGTAATGCCCTCCGGGAAATTAAT
>JBBRHI010000547.1:0-2614 GCA_038222995.1 Bacteroidia bacterium
CTAAATCAAATTCACGGCACTAGTGTTTGCCGGGCATCAGCAGGTAAGCAAACGGGAGATGCGTTGGTGACCAATCAAAAAAACATAGCGCTGGCAGTAGGCGCGGCAGATTGTTACCCGATTTTATTTTATGATGAGGAAAACGGGGTGATAGGCGCGGCGCATTGCGGCTGGAAAGGCACTTTAGGCAGAATTGTTAAAAATACGATCCATGAAATGCTAAAGCTTGGAGCTGACGTAAACTGTATAAAATTAGCGATCGGGCAAGGCATCAGCATGAAAAATTATGAGGTAAGTGAAGAGGTGATTACCCAATTTAAAGATGCGGAATTTCCTGATTACTGCCGGGATAACAGGCAATTGAATTTATTGGCAGCCAATAAATTTGCGGCAATGGAGGCCGGTATTGCAGAGGAACATATTTGGAGCATGAACCGTTGCACCACTGAACCCGATTTTTTCTCTTACAGGAGAGACGGCGGAAAGACAGGGCGTATGTGGGGTGTAATCCTATTGAAATAATTTGTAAATTTGAAGCGTGAAAAAATATTATTTCCTAGTATTCATTATCGCCCTTTTGGTTTTATTGCCAAATATTACCGAAGCACAATGCTCTATGTGTAAGGCTGCTGTGCAAAGCAGTATGGATCAGAAAAACTCCGTGGCAAGAGGGATCAATAAAGGAATTTTATATTTAATGGTTGTTCCTTATTTACTCATGGCTTTTGTATTCCGTAAACAACTTGTTGCTCTTTGGAGAAACATAAGAGGGAAAGATGTTGCAGACGCGACTGAAGAATAGTTAAATCCGTTGTCCGTCTCTTACCAAAACCTCAGAACCTTCTGCCAGTAAAACAGAATGCGGTTGTTGATCTTTTAACATTGCAAAGCTGCTTCCGTAAAGTGCCTCAAAATCTATATCAATTTTAAAATCCTTAATAGCGTAAGTTTCCCAACGCGGGTGCTCCACAGCGTATTCGGCAGTTTTGGTTAACGATACTTTTGTATAACCCCAGTAATGCTCCGTAATAAATTCTTCTAAACTATTTTCGGCAATGGGTTGCAATTTTTTTTCGGCTCTACACCCGATTGAATTTACTTTTTTATTGTAACGCCAACGGTATTCAATTTCAAACTCGTGCTCATGCTCTTTAATAGTATTGCCCATTGGCAGTGTTACATATTTTTCTTTGTATAATGTATTTGCAATAAAGGAAATAGCCGGTTTTGAAACAATTTCTTTGATAAACGTAGTTCCTCGTTTTATAGTACCTTCAGGTGTTTTATAGGTATTATAAATCCGTAAGTTAACTTCTTCAAAATTAATGTGAGAATAAATTTTTAAGCCTTTAATACTTGTGTTTAAAAACATAAAGCCTACAATACTCACCAGGCATTTTCCTTGGTACAAGTCAGGTTCTGTGCGGGCGGGCAAATAAGGTAAAATAGTTTCAACATCTACTTCATAGTTAATCATCAAAAGTTTTCGCCATTCCGCTTTTAAAAAAACATTTTTTTTCATAGATCGATTAAATTATTCTTCTAAAAGAATCGTGTATTCAACGTCCTTTAAATCATAAGTCAACGCATTCATTAAGTCGTTAATAAAATTTTTGCCGTATTTTATATAATACATACTAAAATTATCGTAGCGTTCCTGTGCTGTATTATTAGGGAATAATTTTCCTTTTATGGTCCAGATTTGATTGACATCATTTTCTGATCTCTGCTTTAACGAACGATTTATTTTTTGTTCAATCGTGGCAATTCCGTTAATCGCTTTTTGCTTCTCAGCCTCGGTTGTCCCCGCAAGGGTTTTATCAATGACCGATACTTTTTCTAAGATCCCCGCATAAATAGCTGCCATGTGTGTTTTAGCGTCTTCCAGGCTAACGTCGTTATGCGATTTAATAAATTGCTTAACTAATTCTTCGCCGTCTTTAAAAGAATCTTCCGCAGTGAGATTTAATTTTTTCAATTTAGTTTGGGTGGCTTTATCCAACAGCATCACAAAATTACGGGGCATTAAAATGGGAAACTCAATGTTGTATGCTTCAAATAAATTTTTGAATTCCAACCAATACGCAATTTCGCCCGGGCCGCCAACGTATGCGATATTCGGCAAGATCTTTTGCTGGTACATTGGCCTCAACACTACGTTAGGGCTCAGTTTTTCGGGGTTTGTGTTAATTAAATCTTCCATTTCTTTTTTAGAAAATTTAATTTGCGTATTAAGTACTTTAAATGTATCACCGTCTTTCTCGATCCGTTCCCTTAACTGATTTTCTTTGTAAAAAGCATTTATTTCACGCGGGTTAACTTGTATTGAATAATGAGCTTTTAATTCATTGATGCTTTTTTCAACCGCAGTAAAAGACCTATTTTCAAACACATCTTTTTTAAATTCTTCGGCAAAAAGTTGCTTTAACGCTTTATCATTTCCGTCTAACGTTACAACACCATACTCCCCAAAAAGCTCATTTACCAAGTAACGCGTGGCATCCGCTAAATTTGAATGTTTTAAATAGGCTGTTTCAAACATACCGATCAATGTTTTCGCATGATCACTTTCCCCTAAAATAGTTTTTAATTCTGCAATGGTTTCCTTTAATCC
>JBBRHI010000548.1:0-2612 GCA_038222995.1 Bacteroidia bacterium
ATATTAATAAAGAGGTAATTAAATTTATGAAGCTGGCTTACACGGAAGAAAAATAATTACATGTCGAACTTATCTTTTACATATTTACTGATATAGCCTGATAAGCCTTTCCCGCTTTCTGCGAGTACTTTCATTTTTTCGATATGTGTTTTTCCCGCACTTTTATAGGAATAGGTGTATACAGATCCTTCTATAAATTTAACACGAATAAATGTTTTACCGGTTTCATAAGCTGTTACACCCGAATTGCCTGAACTATTTTTATAAAGCTTCATAATCAAACACTATCAATAGTTAAGCCTGTGTATAAACAAAAATACCCGGCTGTTAACCAGGTATGTAATAAATAATTGAAGATAATTATTGCGCGTTCCAACCGCCGTCAACCGGTAAAGCGGTACCTGTTAATGTTTTTGCAATATCTGAGGCTAAAAATACAGCTAACTGACCGAGCTCTTCAACAGATACAAATTCTTTTACTGCTTGTTTTAATAGCATGACTTTATTAACCACGTCTTCTTCGCTCATATGATGTGCTTTTGCCTGATCTGCAATCTGTTTTTCTACCAAAGGTGTCTTTACATAACCCGGGCAAATAGCGTTTGCGGTAATATTAAAAGGCGCTCCTTCCAACGCTATTGTTTTAGTGAAACCTACGATACCATGTTTACTGGCTACATAAGCGCTTTTAAATTCAGAAGCTACTAAGCCGTGAGCAGAAGCAATATTGATCACTCTTCCGAACTTCCGGTCTTTCATGCCTTTCCAAACCGCTTTAGTTAAATAGAAAGCGGAAGTTAGGTTAATACCAATAATAGCATTCCATTTATCATCCGGAAAATCTTCGATAGGCGATACGTGCTGAATGCCGGCGTTATTAACCAATACATCAATTTTTCCGAATTTAGCAACAGCATCGGTTACCATTTTTCTTAATTCTTCGGGTTGCAGCATGTTGGCGTTACTATACATGACTTCAATACCGTATTGTTTTGCGATACCTTCAGCAATCTCCAAACCGTTAGGCTCAAGCCCGTTAAATACAATATTGTATAGTTTTGTTTTAGCAAATTCTGTTGCAATACCGAGGCCTATGCCGCTGGTGCTTCCTGTAATTAAAATTGTTTTCATAAATTATATTTGTTTAAAGATTAGCCCGCAGATCTCGCTAATAATGCAGATCTCATCTTTACTATCTGCGAATTTGCGGGAATTATTTTAGAAATTCGGTTTCAATAAATATTTACTGTAAAAGTCTACAATGTGCTTTACCGCTTCATCTGCTGTATCAACAATTTTAAACAGGTCCAGGTCTATGACGTTAATGTTGCTTTCCTTAGCAAGCATGGTATCTTTGATCCAATCAATTAATCCGCTCCAATATTCTTTACCGACTAATACAACCGGGAACTCCGCAATTTTATTGGTTTGTACTAAGGTTAAAGATTCGAATAACTCATCAATAGTACCAAAGCCTCCCGGCATACCGATAAACCCTTGCGAGTATTTTAAGAAAATAGTTTTACGCACAAAGAAAAAATCGAAATCAATATTTTTATCTCTGTCAATATAATCGTTCGGTTTTTGTTCAAAGGGCAGGTCAATATTTAATCCTACTGATTTTCCTTTACCGCGTCTTGCGCCTTTGTTGGCAGCTTCCATAATGCCGGGCCCACCGCCTGTAATGATCCCGTAGCCTTGTTGAGTAAGTTTAAACGCAATTTCTTCCGCTAAAATATAATATTTGTTTTCAGGCTTGGTACGTGCCGATCCGAATATAGATACACATGGGCCTATTTGCTGCATTTTCTCAAACCCGTTCACAAATTCACTCATTATTTTAAAGATCTGCCAACTATCTGATGCTTTTACATCGTTCCAATCTTTTTGCGCAAATGCTTTCCTGATCTTGTCTTCTTTATCCTGGGTCATATTCAGTTATTGAAAGGTTGATTTATTGAATTCGGGAGTTTATAATTTTATAAGTACTACGAATATACTCATGTGAGTTTAATTATTTTATTAAGTATGTTTTTTTTGATTCACATTGTAATGGTGATAAAGTCTGAATCATTTTGATACATGCTATGTCTTATCTTATCTTTTTTTTGTTTCTTTAATTCAGTTCTTTTTTTAAATACGGTGCCGTATAGCTTTTTTTGACCTTAACCAATTCTTCAGGAGTGCCTGTAAACAGTATTTCTCCGCCGCCTTTGCCTCCTTCAGGGCCAACATCAATAATATGATCGGCCACTTTAATAATGTCCATATTATGTTCAATAACCAGTACAGTATTACCGCCGTCAACTAATCTATTTAATACACCCAATAAAATGCGGATGTCTTCAAAATGTAAGCCTGTAGTAGGCTCATCTAAAATATATAACGTGTTACCGGTATCACGCTTACTTAACTCGGTAGATAATTTTACACGCTGCGCTTCACCGCCGCTTAAAGTCGTGGCTTGTTGGCCTAATGTAATATATCCTAAGCCCACATCCTGTAATGTTTTTACCTGCCTGTAAATATTAGGAAGCATCTCAAAAAATTCGCATGCTTGGTCAATCGTCATATTCAACACATCCGAAATTGATTTTCCTTTATACCGAATT
>JBBRHI010000549.1:0-2612 GCA_038222995.1 Bacteroidia bacterium
TCTGCTTTAACAACAACGCTTTCGTGGATCTTTTATTACAGAGCTATAAAAATAGGTGACGTATCGGTTGTTGCCGGAATTGATAAAGCAAGTTTAGTCATTACTATCTTTTTATCTTTCTTTTTTCTAAATGAACCCTTAACACCAAAAGTGTTGCTCGGTGCAGGCCTTATAACAGCCGGTACATTAGTGCTTGTGTTCAAATAACTAAGAATTGCTTTAGATTTATTGTTTAATTTTGAACACAGATGACAAAACTTTCTTTTATAGTAGCCTTCGTTTTAAGCTTTCAATGCCTTTCATCTCAAAATGATTTAAATTATTATATCAATTCGGCAAAGAAAAACAGCCCATTAATTAATGATAATACAAATCAAACTAAAGTTAACCAATTAGAAGCCGAGCGACTTAAAGCATTATATACAAAACCTCAAGTTAGTATTACGGCAAATTATATTTTTTCGCCGATTATTAATTTAGATAATAATAAAACAAAGTTTGAAGCTAATTCGGCCGGTGCCGATAACTATTTAGGATATGATTTTGCCGCTGCCAACGGTGGTCAGTACCAAGCCCTTATTAATATAACACAACCATTGTTCAACGCTCAAAAACTTAAAATTGCTACTGACCAGGTAAATATAGTATCGCAGATCAATCAAAATAATATAAAGATAACAAGCCATGATTTGGAAAAATTTGTCACGGATCAATATATCCTTTGTTTACAAGACACTAAACAAATGCAATATTCTAATTCAATGTTGGAAATACTTTCAGAACAAAAAATGATTATTAAAAAATTAGTAGAAAGTAGTATCTATAAACAATCGGATCTTACCTTATTAAATATTGAGTACAACACTTTTTTACTTCAGTATACTACATACTCAGCTACCTATAAAAGAGATCTGATGGATCTGAATATACTCTGCGGTATTAATGATACTGCATCTGTAACCTTAATCTCTATTGATCTTAGTATTTCTAAATCTCCGGATGTATCATTATATAACGAAAAATTCAGGCTCGACAGCCTTAATGTAATTGCTTCAAAAAACATATTTGAATTAAAATATAAGCCTCAGATCAATTTAATCGGAAATACCGGGTTAAATGCTGTTTATGCGCCAACAATTCCTAACCGGTTTGGGATAAACGCAGGCTTTAGCCTTACCTATAATCTTTTAGACGGAAAACAAAAAAACATCAACCGTAGTAAAACAGATGTCTTACTTAAATCGGTAACGTTTTATAAAGATAATTTTTCTGTTCAAAATTCAGTCCGAAAAACCAAACTGCTTAATGAACTTCAAACGTATACAGAAAGAATAAATATTTCCAATCAAGTTCTAACTGATTATCAAACCTTGATGAGCCAATATAAAAAAGAAATTTTAATAGGTCAGCTCAGTATTATTAATTATGTGACAACACTTAAAAATATGGCAACTACGCAAAGAGATAATGCCATAATTATCACACAAAAACAATTATTGATCAATATGTATAATTACTGGAATTGGTAATTACCCGGTATATAAAAAGAAGATGAAAAAATCAAACAGCATACTATTACTAAATTTTTTGGTGTTTTTTTCATGCAAAACGGCTCCAAAAGAATTAGAAGAAACGGAAATTTTAAATCCAAAATCGCTTATTGAAACTGTAACGGTAAAGTATGGAGAGATCGATGACGAATTAGTTTTATCGGCAACTACCGTTTATCTTAAACGTAATGTGGTAACTGCAAGTATTCCTGCTTTTATAACCAATGTTAAAGTAAAGCTTGGCGATGCCGTGAATAAAGGGGATGTATTATTTGAACTGGAATCAAAAGAGAGAAGAGCTTTAGGGGACAATGTCTCTAAACTGGATACTTCATTGGCAAACTTCGGAATTATAAAAATAAAAGCTACCGGAACCGGTGTGGTAAGCACACTTGATAAACCACAGCCCGGCGGTTATGTACTTGAGGGTACCCAGCTTTGTACAATTGCTGAAAGCAGCGACTTAGCGTTCCAGGTAAATGTACCTTATGAATTTGCAGCTTATGCCCGGGAAGGAAAAAACTGCCTGATTACATTACCTGATAACACCTTACACAAAGCCCGGTTTACAAAATCCTTAACGTCTATGAACGTATTGTCTCAAACACAAACCATTTTAGCTACCGTAAATGAAAATTTGCTTTTGCCGGAAAATATGATCGTTAAAGTTTCCATTATTAAAGGCACAAACGGTAATAAGCAAATTTTACCCAAAGAGTGTATTTTAAGTGATGAGATGATGAAAGAATTTTGGGTAATGAAATTAATAAATGACAGCACGGCGGTAAAAGTTCCCGTAACAATCGGTACTAAAAATAATACAAGCAGTGAAGTAATCACTCCGCAATTTAATGCAAATGATAAAATAGTCAGCAGTGGTAATTACGGATTGCCGGATACGGCATTAGTTAAAATTGTGAACGGAAAGTAGTTTTATCATGGATCCTAAAAATAACTACTTTAAACTATTTTCAAAGCCGATTTTATTTGTAGGCTTAATGCTGCTCATTGCAGGAGTGTTTTCATACACCCGTATGCAAACCAATTTATTTCCGGAAGTAC
>JBBRHI010000550.1:0-2602 GCA_038222995.1 Bacteroidia bacterium
GAAAATCTCTTTCCAAATGTGCTGTTTCTGTTAAGCCTTTAGTAGAAGCACTTGCAGAGCTTGCCTGGTAACCTTTTTTCTGGGCTTTTAAAAAGTAATCCATGTTATCTATAAGTTTCGAAGAATAATATCCTTTTTCATCGGTAGTTAAAAATAAAGGCTCTACATCGTTATGTACATCTTTAATAGTTACTAAGGCATTCGGAATAGGGTCGCCTGTAGCGTCATCTGTTACAAACCCGCTGATATCAATAAGAATCGGCTCATTATCAAATTCATAAATATCATAACAGTTTCCACCCGGGCAATCTTCCCTGTCGCTCGAAAAATAACCTTTCGCCTGTAAACGGTCTAAAATAAAATAAGCATCGTCTTTACTGGAGTTGATAGGCCTCCCTAAATTTTTCGGGAATGCGTAAACAGAATCATCTATATTTAAAGTACTCTTAAAAATATCTAAACCGCCAATGCCTGTATGCCCGTTTGAGCTAAAGAACAAGGTGTTTGAAATGCTATGGTAAAACGGTGTAGACTCGTCACCCGGTGTGTTTAAAGACGCTAAGTTCACCGCTTCTCCCGTTAAACCGCTCTCGTTTATATTACAAACATATAAGTCAAAGCCGCCTTTACCGCCCGGTTTGTTGGATGAGAAAAATAATTTAGTTCCATCGAAAGAAATATAAGGTTGTATCGATTTATAACCAACCCTGTTTACAGTTTCAGATAATTTATAGGCTTCATAAAAATAACCGTCTTTCATTTTTGCCATATAAATAAAGGCTTCATTTCGGTTAGCATCACTCCAACGCGTAAAAAACATAATATCGTCAGATGAGATGACGCTTGATGCCTCATGTAACCCCGTGTTTACAGGCCTTCCGAAATTTACCGGTTTCATCCAGCCCGTATCTTTCAGTTCAGTATAGTACAAATCACATAAATACCTTGAGTCCTGTTTTTCGGGATCCAGCAATACACCGCCTTTTCGGGCACTCGTAAATAATAATTTTGAAGCACTGCCCCAATACATGGCTGCAAAGCTTGCTGTACCGGCGTTAAACACGATCGTATCCATTTTTTTGACAACGATTTGTTTTTTAAAACTGTTGGTATCTAAAGCAAAATAACAAGAACTTATTTTTTTCTGAATAGCTCCTTTTATTGAATCATTCGCCGTTGAATTTAATAATTCTTCAAGGCTTGTCATTGCTCCCTTGTAATCTTTTAAATTCATTAAAGTTAAAGCGTAGTAGTAAGCATCGCCGGGGTATGAACCGTTAGCCACTACTTTCCTGTAATACACGGCAGCATTTATGTAGTCGAAATTTAACCGGTAAGAGGATGCCAACTGGTGGTTAACGTAGTCTGCTTTTGAGATAACTCTTGCAGCTGTAGTATCCGCTTTTTTCTTAGTGCTGTCTTGTTTAAAATCTTTTGTTTTTAAATTAACCAGTTGCACTTCGTAAGGCAGTATTAGGTCGTTTAATACGGTAGTATCATCTAATACTTTGGTGTAATAAGCAATAGCAGTAGGGTAGTCTTTTTTTATGTATGCAGCATCCGCATATTTCAACCAAAGTTTTTTTGATTGGCCGAATACGCTGATAGTTGCCAGAAGAACAGTAACTAATAATAATTTTCTCATACGTTGTTATAATCGCGGGCAGTGACGCACTTCTTTAGATTTGGATTTTTTTGCCATGTAAGTGAACGAAAGCTCAAATGCGCCCCTGTATTTTGATACATCTTTTAAACCTGATACATTCATATCATACCCGATCTTGGCAATGTAATTATTTTTTCGCGCCCCTATGTAAACCACACCGGCATCTTTTACACGGTAATTAAGGCCTGCCAGTAAATAAAATTCCTGTTCTTTAAAAAAGTAACCGGCATCAACGGCATATAATTGCTCTGAAGCATTTTTTTGAAGCATAATCAATACTTTAGGCAACACATAAAATAATTCCGTAATATTTATACGAACACCTGCATTTACATAGTGTCTTATCGGAAGCTTGTTGTTGGTATTATAATAGGTTTCTTTCGGATTTGATAAATTAAAGGCGGAATAACCTAAAAACGGATTTAACCTGGCCTGTTGTTTTGAATTAAAATACATAAAACCCACGTTTAACTGCGGCGTTACAAATGATTGTCTGTTAAACGATTCTCCCGACGGTAAAGAGTTATCGAATGAACCCCCGTTTTGATTGGTGTATTGATTATCGAACGTATACAAAGCAGACTCCACTCTTTTTTGAGTAACCCCCGCCTGTAACCCGAATGAAATATTATTAAACCTCTTTTTATCTAAAGACACCGCATACGATACAGAAGCTAAACCCTGCAGCACATTATAATTTCCTACACCGGCGCGCATGTTCATGATCTGTCCGCCAAAGCCCCATTTGCCAACCGGCGCATCCAAACTTATTAATGCGGTATTATAAGGTTTAAAAGCTACCGAACGCCATTGATTCCTGTATTGAGCGTGCACACGAAAATTTGCATCCACAACTCCCGTTAATGCAGGGTTTAAGAACATCGGCGCAGCGTCGTACATTGACAAGTGGAAATCCTGTCCTTTTAAACTTCCCGC
>JBBRHI010000551.1:0-2602 GCA_038222995.1 Bacteroidia bacterium
GACCACCGCAGACAAGCTTATTGAAAATCACGGCATTCCCGCTTTTATAAAAATTGATGTGGAGGGATATGAACTGGAGGTATTAAAAGGCTTAACCCAACCTGTTGGTATGATAAGTTTTGAATATACCGTACCTGAGCAGGCCGAAAAACCTGTACTATGCATTGAACAGGTTAACAGGTATAATAAGAATATAGAATGTAATTATAGTATCGGCGAAACAATGAAGTTTGCCCTTGACAATTGGGTTTCTGCAGCAGATATGAAGAATTACGTTAAAACGCAGGAATTTCTTGATACAGATTTTGGTGATATATACATCAGGACCAAAATTTAGTTAAAAGCCCGGGTGGCGAAATTGGTAGACGCACCATCTTGAGGGGGTGGCATTCGTAAGGATGTACGAGTTCGAATCTCGTTCCGGGCACGCTCCATTAATTTTAAGCACGTTTTTATATTGGCGTTGATAGTACCACTCCGGTATTGCGAGGTAAAAAGAATTTAGACCAGTTATTTTGATTTATTGGCAGTTAGTAAAGGCTGGCCGGCGGGAACCGGGGTTAAAATTATTGGCTGGCCTGTTTTGCCAGGATATTTAATTTCGCTGATCTGTTTTTGTAGAAGGCTAACCTGGTTCTCCAAAACCGTCAGGCGGAGATTGTTTATCCTGGTTTCTGTTGTCATCTCGGACTTAACCGACTGTATTTCAGATTTTAAACCGAAATACGTTGTCGTGACTGAGGCGACGATGCTGGCGGTGCTAAGTATAGTAACTACAATATTTTTTATGGTGATTCCTTTTATTTGTTGATTTTCAATTGTTGTCATGGTTTTTGGGTTTGGCTGTCGGGTGACAGGGATAATTGACTTGCCGCTTTACGGCGATGAATATGAAAAACAATTACTTGTTATGAAAAATACTTATAATTCTTGTTTTTTGTGAAATTTAATTATGGCACACTTTGTAAATTTCAGAGTAACAAAAGATTTTTTCGCGACCCTGCAATGATAACCCTTGCGGGTCAGCGTTGTTAACTATTTGGATAGCCTGACAAAATATCTCAATAATTAGCCGGGCACACAACAATGAAATATTTTACTTGATCCTTTTACGTTTTGGCAGGGGTAAAGAAGTTTTGACCCGGTTATGGGAGGGGTCGGCGGCTAAGGCAAATGTTATTTCATACTCATTTAATCCTCGCGGTGTTAAGACGCTTTTTGATGATGCTCCTTAATGGGATCTCTATGTATTTAGTTGTAAAAAATGCGATAATGATTGAAGCTAAAAAAGCAAAAAGTGCGGCGACAAAGTACCTAAAATTTAAGTCATTGGTGAGATAGGGAATTATCACATGAATTGAAAGATATTGATGAACAAGATACAATGCAAAGGATATTTTTCCAAAGAATAGGGTTAGTTTAGAAACGATAAAACCTAATTTCCCATTTACAAAACAGGCAAATAAGGCGAAATAGATACTTAGCAATAAAAAATATTCTCCCTGACTTGTATATCCGATGTTTCGTATGTGCGCATGTAAAATTGTTTGGCATAGCAGCGATAGGATAATCAGGATATAACTTACAATTGATTTATTACCGTTTTTATATAATTTATAAAAAAGAATTCCCGAAAAAAACAGAGGGAAATATACCAAAAGTGGTACCCTGAAAAAAATTATTTCAATTAACTTACCTGATGGAAAACAAAGCAGCACGGTCACCAAAATTGTTAATATGAATGAACCAATAACGTTGATATGCTTAAATAACCTCAATTTATAAAGAAGTATAATAAAAATATAAAAGTTGAGCTCAACTATCATTGTCCAATAAGACCCATCAAAATCAGGCACATTTAGATAATATTGGAACATGGTCATATTAGCAAGGTATGAAGCAATCCCCACTTTTGCTGATGAAAAAATGATAAGTAGGTATGTAAAGGTTACTGCTACCCAATATGTTGGATATAGGCGGCTAAATCTGTTTATTAAAAACTGCGTGACATTTTCAATCTTGCTTAAGCTCATAAATATGACAAAACCGCTTATCATAAAAAACATTTCCACACCGGTATTTCCAAACCGTAGGTAATTGAATCCGAATGGAAGGAATTTTCCCATTGAAAGATGAAAAAAAACAATAAATAAGGAGGCAATCCCCCTTAAAGCGTCTAATTCGTTAATCCTTATTGATTTCTTTAGGTTTTGTAATTCTGACATTAAAAAGTAAGGCTATATTAACTATCTTGGGCTGGCATTATTAATAATTGCAAATTTATAATTAATAATTGTCACACGTAAATACTGATATAACCCATTTGTAAATACCACATGCCAAACTTCGTTTATTAAATACCCTCATTTTTATCATACTTTCAGCAGTTATCGTTTTTTCGCGTTACCAGTTTATATATAACAGAAGTATTTGGAATGACGAAGCAACCGTATCATTAAATATTATCAACCGGTCGCCAACTGGCCTTTTGAATTGTTGGATAATGTGCCGCTTCTTCCGCGTCTGTCAAGCCGTAGCCGATAGATGCATAGGCACAATTACGCGATGAAGGATGTGAATGCAAACCGGCATTATTAGCACC
>JBBRHI010000552.1:0-2599 GCA_038222995.1 Bacteroidia bacterium
CATACAATTACCGTAAATGCTGCCCCTGCAGCGCCGAGTGTAGCCGTTACCAACACGGTTATATGTGCGGGCCAAACTACTACCGTAACAGCTAACGGTTCGGGAGGTACAGCTGTATACACCGTGTACACAGGGCCGGGAGCTACAGGCGCCATTGGTATTACGCCACTTGTGTTAATGCCTGCCGGTACAACTACGTATTATGTATTATCGGCAGCCAACGGCTGTGTTAATTTAGGAGGTGATGTGCCGTTTACCATTAACGTAAATCCCTTACCTAATGCCGATGCAGGACCTAACCAATCTACCTGCTTGGGCAGCAGCGTTATATTAACGGCAACTGGCGGCGGCAATTATGTATGGGATTCAGGCGCAACTACAAACAGCATTGCAGTAACCCCTACCGTAAACACCACGTACACGGTAACAGTAACCAACTCAAATTTATGCATAGCGCAGGATGTGGTGACCGTAACTGTCTTTAATGCGGGAAGCGTACAGGCTAATAATGATAACGGGAACGTTCAGGCCGGGCAAAGTATTGCGGTGAATGTTGCCTCAAACGATACAGGCGACCCTGCTTCGGTAGTTATTGTTTCCGGCCCTTCTCACGGCAGTGCAGCTTTGGGAGCTAACGGTTTAATTGCTTACACCCCTGCCAACGACTATGAAGGAACCGATACGGTTCGTTACCGCATTTGCGATGTAAATTGCTCCATGGTCTGTAAGGGTGCAAAATTAATTATTACGGTTACTAAAGAAATTGTGATCAGTGTGCCTGGAGGGTTTTCTCCTAACGGTGACGGACATAACGATGCCTTTGTTATTAAAGGGCTCGAATATTACCCCAATAATGATCTTGTAATCTTTAACCGTTGGGGTGATGAAGTATTTAAAGCAGCTCCTTATAAAAATGACTGGGACGGGCAATCTGCGGGCAAAGGTTTGACTTTATATGGCACACAGCTGGTAGAGGGAACTTACTTTTATATTTTAACGCTTGATAAGGATACCAAGCCTGCGAAAGGATATGTTGAATTAAAAAGAAAATAGTCATTAACCACTTTCAAAATTAACCGATGAAAACATCAATCTATATAACGGTTTTCCTGTTACTGTTACGCATAAGTTTAACAGGGCAAAACCAATTTAATATGAGCCAGTACATGCTGCACCAGGCGTTTATTAACCCTGCCGCTATCGGCGCTTACCAACAACTTAACGGCGCTGTTTACAACAGGAGCCAATGGGTTGGGTTCGACGGGGCTCCCGTAAGCCAGGGTTTTAATCTGAACCTGCCTTTTAAATCGGCCAAGCATACCATCGGCCTTTCTTACCTGCATGATAAAATAGGAGCCAATAATAATAATGAGATCTCATTGGGATATTCCTTCAGGGCTCGCCTTACAAGTAAAACAAGCCTGCTTTTGGGCTTAATGGGCACTGCAAATATTTTAAAGACCAATTACACAAGCCTTGCATTGAACGATGCGGTTGATCCTACCTTCAGCAGTAACACAACAGCTGTGCTTCCTAATATTAAATTCGGTATGTACCTGCAAAATGCTAAATATTATATAGGCATTGCTATACCTAATTTAATGGAAAATAAAATATCAAGCGGAGCAGGGCAGGTTGGTTTTAATGCTAATAATTTACATTTTTATTTACAGGGCGGTTATTTATTTAACCTTGGCGGTAAATCAGAATTAGGTGTTTCTACTTTAATTAAACAGGTAAGCGGCTCACCGTTACAGGCCGATTTAAATGTACAGTATATTTATGCGAGAAAGCTGGGCATTGGCGCCTCTTACAGAACAAGCAATGACCTGGTAGCATTGGTTAATTTTCAGATCACCCCGATGTTCAAGTTAGGTTACTCTTATGACTATGCTTTATCTGCCCTAAGAAAATACAATACGGGAAGTCACGAGATCATGCTCATCTTTAACCTGGTGAATGATAAAAAAGACATCGGCGCACAAATTCCACGTTTCTAATATATTATATATGCACAAACTATTCTTAGTACTTATTGCCATTTCCTTGTCCGGAACTTTATGTTCTCAAACTTCTTCTCCCAAAAAAAAATCAGGTAATGCCGATTATAATTTAAAAACAGGCGACGAAGAATTTAATTTGTATAAACCCCGGGAAGCGTTAGATTACTACCTGGATGCATACAACGGCGGCAGTGAAAAGAAATTTTATTTAACACAACAGATCGCTAAATCATATAAGATGTTATATGATTATAAAAAAGCGCTGGAGTGGTATGGTAAACTCACCGACTTTAAAACGGATAATACCCCGGAGAATCTTAAAGATTATGCACAGCTTTTAAAAAATGATCAGCAATATGACCGGGCGATAGATGTATATAAAGAATATGCTTCACGGATAGGGCAAAATGAATTGTTTGTGGAATACTTTGCGTCTACCTGCATTTGGGCAAAACAAAATATTAACCTCGTTCCTAAATACGCCTGCTTTGTTACCAACATAGAAACCGGCGGCTTGCATTTAGGTATGACGTTTTATAATAACGGGTTAATGATATCTTCTCCTAAAAGTTCGAACTATGATGATAAAACCGTGT
>JBBRHI010000553.1:0-2594 GCA_038222995.1 Bacteroidia bacterium
GTTCATGGTGCGTGTGCGGAATTTAGGAAACTGCAGCTCCGCATAATATTTATAATTTCCCCCCAGGTACATATCAAGCCCTATAGCTAAAGTAGAATCAACATACACTATGTTGTAATTGAACCCGCTCATAAATGTTACAAATTGCTTAGGCGTTTCTTTTTTAGGAAACAATACCTTAAACCGTTTTAAAGCTTCCGTTAGTTCATCGCCTATTAATTCAATATCGTTATCCGAATACATTTTAGTAATATCCGAATAGGTGGCACTCATATCCTTATCTGTAATAAATTTTAAGAGGCTTTCGGAATATAAGGAATCCTGTGTGCCGCCATTATTAATAATAGACGAAATATAACGGTTATAAAAAACGGAGCCGTATACTTTTTTCATGGCTACCGTTTGATTTTTGATCCTATCAGGCGTCAGTGAAAATATATCTTTATCCAATCGCTTAAATACAACCGGTTGCAGCGTTACCTTGCTTGTATCTATATCCGCTCGATCATGCTTACAGGAATAACAAAAAACGATCGTAAAGGCTACTAAAACGAATCTGCCCTGTTTTAAACTTGAAATTATGTGCATGATGACCTGTTTACTAATTATTGTATTGTTTTAACAATCCCGAAGATTTCATATTAATAATTATATTAATTTTACAACGTTAAATTATATAAAAACATAAGTATATGAAAAAAATATTACTGATAGTTTCAAGCACTTTAGTGTTAGCTAATTCACTTTTAGCACAGGACGATGATAAATTTGATAAAAAATTCAGATTCGGCTTAAGAGTAGCGGCACAACCAACGTGGCTTTCTTCAGGCGATAATTTTACAAGCAAAGATAAAGCAGGGTTCGGTTACGGTTTTGGATTGGTAACTGAATTTAAACTGTCGGACATTATACATTTCCAAACAGGGATCGGCGGAGATTTTGAAAGGGCAAGCATCAATTATAAAAATTCAATTTCTTTGTTTCCTCCTTCCGGTGTAGGCGCATCTTACAACCTTGATGCAAACGGCGACTTAGTAGAAGCAAAAGACGGTGTAAATGCTGACTCTTATTATTCATCTACCAATAAAAGTTACATTGTAACGCAACGAAAAATAAAAGCTACTTACATTACCATTCCTTTAATATTAAAAATGATGACTAAAGAGATCAGCGGCTTTAGGTATTTTGGTATGTTTGGAGGTGAACTTGGCATTAGAAGCGGCTTAAAAGCAGATGATAAAGTAGAGCAACTTGCCGTTACAACCACTGCTCCTTACCTTAATTTGATCAGCTCAACAAACAGCAGCGTAAATATTTCTAAAGACGGGTCTTTAATTCCGTTACGTTTTGGTTTAAACGTAGGTTTAGGAACCGAATACAGGTTAAGCGGCTCAACCGCCGTATTTATTAACGTAAATTATTTTCACTCTTTTACAAACCTTATGAGAAAAGACTCTAAATATATTTATACAGCCGAAACGACTGATCCTAATACAAATACGGTAACTTTTACCAACTTAAAACAAAATTTATTGATGAACGCCATACGTATTAACCTCGGTATTATGTTTTAATTATTTTATAAATTTTTTAAAAAATCCCGGCTTACAAACCGGGATTTTTTTATGTTTACTTATTCATAAAATTGTTTAAGAATTTAAATTACCGGGTATGAAGAAAAAAGAGATCATTGATCATGTGGTTAAGTGGCTGAAACACTATTCAGACACGTCGCATACGGAAGGCTTTGTGATAGGTATTTCGGGCGGTATTGATTCTGCTTTAACCTCAACACTCTGTGCCCTTACCGGCAAAAAGTTGATCTGTTTAAATATGCCTATCCGGCAGATGAAACAGGAATACGACCGCGGACAGGCACATATAGATTGGCTTACAGGGAGGTTTCCGAATGTAAGCGGTACAGAAGTTGATTTGACGCCTATATTTGAACAAATGGAAAATTCGTATGATAAAACCGTACAGGATTTTTTAACGATGGCAAATACAAGAGCGCGTTTGCGAATGACCACGTTGTATGCCTATGCAGGGCATCATAAATTATTGGTAGCGGGTACGGGCAATAAGGTAGAAGATTTCGGGATCGGTTTTTTTACGAAGTATGGAGACGGAGGCGTAGATGTGAGCCCGATTGCAGACCTTATGAAATCGCAGGTATACAGTTTAGCGGCAGAACTGGGGATAATTAATGATATTTTGCAGGCACGCCCTACCGACGGTTTATTTGCCGACGGACGAACGGATGAAGATCAGATAGGCGTGAGTTACGATGAGTTGGAATGGGCCATGTTGTATGTAGAGAATAATGAAACGTATGCCCTGAACGAACAACAAACAAAAGCCTTAACCATTTATAAAGGTCGCCACAACGCCAATAAACACAAAATGGAAACAATACCGGTTTGTAATATTCCTAAAGAGTTGCTAACTTAAACCTTGAATGGAAAAGAGAACATGTATAGAATGCGGTGAAGGTTTTCACGGCCGGGCCGATAAAAAATTTTGCAGTGATATGTGCCGTAACGCGCACAACAATAAATTAAACAGCAGCAGCAATAATTACGTTCGCAACATCA
>JBBRHI010000554.1:0-2589 GCA_038222995.1 Bacteroidia bacterium
GTCCCGATTCAGTAATAGAAGGTGTGATCAATAAAATAAATTCATTTTACACTAATTTAATACCGGTGGAAGATGTTTTACAAAAACTAAACCTATAACATAAAATTTTATTTATACATTCATATCGTACACTTTCCACTAAAACAGTACTACCTAACATGCAATTAAATTTAACAAAACCACTTGCCTTTTTTGATTTGGAGACTACCGGTATCAATATCGGCAGCGACAGGATCGTAGAAATTTCCATACTGCGTGTTAACACGGATAACTCTACAGATATACTCACCAAAAAAGTAAACCCTACGATTCCTATTCCTGAATTTAATTCTAAAATACACGGCATTTATGACAAGGATGTAGTAGGCTGCCCTACCTTTAAAGAACTGGCGCCGCAGTTGGCTCAATTCCTGAATAATTGTGACCTGGCAGGGTTTAATTCCAATAAGTTTGATGTACCCATGTTGGTGGAAGAATTTTTACGGGCTGAAATTGATTTCGACCTTAAGAACAGGAAATTAATTGATGTGCAAAATATTTTCCATTTAATGGAACCGAGAAATTTAAGTGCAGCCTACAAATTTTATTGCGACAAACCTCTGGAGAACGCACACACTGCGGAAGCCGATACCATAGCAACTTACGAGATTTTTAAAGCACAGCTGGAAAGATATAAAGACGTTGAACAGGTTGACGAAAAAGGAAATGTATTTAAACCGGTTAAAAACGATATGGCCGTGTTAAGCGAATTAACGGCACGTAACAAAAATGCGGACCTTGCCGGTAGAATATGTTTTAATGATAAAGGACAGGAAGTATTTAACTTCGGGAAACATAAAGACAAACCGGTAAGAGATGTTTTTGAAAAAGAACCGTCTTATTACAATTGGATGATGCAGGGAGATTTTCCGTTATACACAAAAAAAATAATTACCCAGATCAGGTTAAGCATGAAATAACCCAGTATAGGATTTGCTTAGTAAAAATTATGCACGAATTAGAACCCTTTTATAACTGGCAACATTTATACATCTCTTCTGAAGATGAGGACTCCCCGTTTTACGGGGCTGAATACAGTGAATTTACGTTTAGTAATACCGTATACAACTACTATATACACCCGCAATGGGACGATATGGGCAGTGAAACATTGTACCTTAAAATACTGTTTGTAGAGTATGATGAAAAATACGCGATCATAGAACTGATAGGCGAATGGAACGATGCCATTAACAATGATATTATGCATTTAAAGCGTGATATTGTAGATGAATTAGCATACCATGGCATTAATAAATACATTATCATCGGCGAAAATGTCCTTAATTTTCACCATTCCGACGATTCCTATTATGAAGAATGGTTTGAAGATGTAACCTCCGAAGACGGTTGGATTGCTTTTATTAATTTTAGGGAACATGTGTTAAAAGAATTTAAACAGGCCAACCTTGATTACTATTTTATTTCTGACGGAGAATTAAATGATTTCGAATGGCGTAAATTCTCACCCGGACAGGTATTTGGCAATGTTTCTAAAATTATTTCCAAACGCCTTTCCTGATATAAACATAACCTTTTGTTGGTTGTTTATTTATAGAATACACCGGTTAATTTTTATATTTAATATTTCTTAATTTTATTACAATTGGCAAAAGAACAAGATATTACCACCCTAAACCCTAAGGAATACATTATTATAAAAGGCGCACGCATGCACAATTTAAAAGGTGTGGATGTGGCCTTGCCCCGAAATAAATTTATTGTCATCACCGGCTTATCGGGCTCGGGAAAATCTTCCCTGGCATTTGATACACTTTATGCGGAAGGCCAGCGACGATATGTAGAAAGCTTATCGGCTTATGCCCGCCAGTTTATGGGCCGATTGGAAAAACCTAAAGTAGATTACATTAAAGGAATTTCCCCGGCCATTGCTATTGAACAAAAAGTTATTTCACGTAACCCGCGCAGTACAGTTGGTACTATTACGGAAATTTATGATTACCTGAAATTAGTATACGCCCGCGTCGGCAAAACATACAGCCCCGTTACAGGTAAGTTGGTAAAGCGCCACAGCGTAAGTGATGTGGTTGATTTTGTAAACACCTTATCAAACGAAACTAAGTGTTTGATCTTGTCGAAATTAATTGTTCCCAAAGACAGAAATTTAGAAAAGCACTTAGAGCTACTCAATCAACAAGGCTTTGCGAGGATCCTTGTAAATAATGTCATTATGAAGATCAATGAATTTGATGCAAAGAAATCAAAGAAATCGGATCTTATTTATTTATTGATTGATAGGATCGTTGTTGATATCACCGATGAAGATTTCCAAAACCGTGTGGCCGATAGTGTGCAAACAGCCTTTTACGAAGGTAAAGGTGAGTGCGACCTATTTATTGAAAAAGAAGATAAGGCATACGATCCGCATCATTTTTCAAATTTATTTGAAGCAGACGGGATTTCTTTTGAAGAACCTGACCTTAATTTTTTTAGTTTTAATAATCCTATCGGTGCCTGCAAAACATGCGAAGGCTTTGGAAGCATTATTGGCATTGATCCTGATTTAGTGATCCCTAATAAAAGCGTTTC
>JBBRHI010000555.1:0-2579 GCA_038222995.1 Bacteroidia bacterium
GTTTATACGGCGATATTATTAAAAAATATCCTCACTCGTTTGTAGCATTAAACAGCTTGGGCGCAGAATATATGCTTAATCATAATTATGATTTGTCGCTGCGGTATTTAAACGCGGCTATTAATGAAAATACGGATTATTATAAAGGATATTATAACCGCGGTTTATTATATGCGCAAACCAACCGTATGCAGGATGCACTAAATGATTTTAATAAAGCTATTACATTTAAACAATACCAAAAAGCTTATGTAGCAAGGGCAAATGTATATTACACTTTAAAAGATTATCCTAAAGCGATACAGGATGCTGAAACTGTATTACAAAAAGATCCCTCTAACGTTAAAGCTAATTATGTATTGGCAACAAGCTATGACGATCTGAATGAATTAGATAAAGCTTTACTGTATTATAACACCGTCATTAAAACAACGGATGATAATCCGGCATTCTTTTTAAGACGCGCCATATTATACGGGAAAAAAAAACAGTTTAATACGTGCTTAACGGATCTTAATGTTTGTACAACGCTTGATGTAAATTTTGCAGAAGCTTATTATTGGAAAGGAGTTGCTAAGGTTAACATGAATCAAAATCCTTGCAGCGATCTAAAAAAAGCGGTAGACCTTGGTTTTCAGTCTGCCGCTTCTTCTTTAAAAAATTATTGTCGTTAATCTTTATTGATCAGTCTTTTTCTTTTTATTATCCATACTATGTCCTGCAGCAGCGCCTATTCCTGAACCCGCAGCTCCGCCGATTAAGCCGCCTACAATAGCACCCTCCCCTTTTTTACCGTCAATTAAAGCACCTGTAACAGCACCTGTAACAATGCCTGCCCCTGTTCCTATTAAAGCGCCTTTAGTAGTGTTGCTCATCCCTTTTTTCTTTGTTTCAGTGGTAGTAGTTTGTGATACAACCGCCGTAGGTTGATTTGTGTTATGTGTATAATGGGTGTGAGTAACAGTAACATTTGTATGTTGTTCTCCTACATTCGCCATCGAATCTGCCGCCAATTGTTTGATCCTGTTTTCCATTTGAACTTTGTTTACAGAATCAATCGTTTGCTGCTTAGCCAACTGAACTTCTGATTGAACGTCGGTTTGTGCCTGTTGGTTTGTATTGGGTTGGCTCGCATTTCCGGAGCATGATGCTGTTATAACTAGTGTTATAAGTGATATGGGAATTAATGTTTTCATAATCTTTGTTTTTTAAGACAATGATTCGAAACCTAATGCCGGTTATAATATATCCTTAATTGAAAATTAGAGATGAATTAAAAATTAAGTGGGAAAAAATATACCCAAAGAGACTTACTTCTTTTTGCCCGGGCACTTTTTGCAACGATCACCTTTTTTAAAATTTTTGCAGCAATCCTTTTGTTTTTTGGAGCAATCGATAAAAGGCAACAAAGTACAATCAAAATTTAATTTTAGGGGAGCATTAAAAGTAAAGTCATCCTTCATGGTGTAAATGTCAAAAAATCAGGATTTCGTAACAATACCTCAAATGCGGTACTAAACATTCTCATCAAAAAGACTGTTATATTTACAACATTAATTTAAATTACTTAAAGTGACTATAACACCTTTTAATGAATGGATCACTGCCAACAATGAACCCTTGATCATAGCGGGTCCCTGCGGCGCCGAATCTGAAGAGCAGGTCTTGCAAACGGCGGCACAACTTTCGGTGATACCGCGAATAAAATTATTCAGGGCAGGAATTTGGAAACCTCGCACCAGGCCAAATTCATTTGAAGGAGTGGGGGAACCCGGGCTCAAATGGCTTAAAAAAGTTCAGGATGAATACGGCTTAAAAACCACGGTTGAAGTTGCCAACTCACACCATACCGAATTGGCATTGAAGCACGGTGTGGATGTGTTATGGATAGGAGCAAGAACTACGGTTAACCCTTTCAGTGTTCAGGAAATTGCGGATGTTTTAAAAGGAGTGGATATCCCTGTGTTTATTAAAAACCCCGTACATGCCGATCTGCAATTGTGGCTGGGTGCTATAGAGCGTATTTCCAATGCAGGTATCGTGAAGTTGGCAGCTATACACAGGGGCTTTCATTATCCCGGTAAAAGTAAATACCGCAACAAACCTTTATGGGAAATTGCTATTGAGTTGAAAACTCTTTTACCCAACCTTCCTATTATTTGTGATCCGAGTCATATAAGCGGCAACAGGGAACTCATTCCTCATGTAGCCCAAAAAGCTTTGGACCTTGGCATGAACGGATTAATGATAGAGTCACATATTGATCCTTCGGTGGCATTAAGCGATGCTCAGCAACAGCTTACGCCAAGCGCTTTAAAAGAGCTGCTTGAAAATTTAGTGTACCGACAGGCGTTTCCTAAAAACCCCGAGTGCAACGATACATTAGAGCAATTCAGAAGCATTGTAGATGAGATCGATGATGAATTAATGAATGTTTTAAAAAAACGAATGAAGGTGATGGAACAAATGGGGGAATATAAAAAAGAGCATCATATTACCATTTTTCAATTGGAGCGTTGGCAGGAAATTTTACGTACCCGTTCTCAATGGGCCGAAAAAATAGGGCTTCCGAGAGCCTT
>JBBRHI010000556.1:0-2567 GCA_038222995.1 Bacteroidia bacterium
TTCAAGATTGGATAATTTGTACTTCATTTTATGAATTTTGAATTGCTCTAAGTAATCGGAGTATAAATAATTATACTCATCTTCAATTTCATTCAAATTAGATTCTTTTTTTGCAACCTTATTTACCCAATTAATTAAAGCATTATACTTATTCTTTGTGTTTGCATCATTTTTAAAGTCCAAAATGTTTTCCCAAGATGTATTGTCTTCTGGTGTTGGAATCTTAGAAAGAAGAAAATTTAAGACCTGTTCTTTTTTACCTGCTGAAGTATAATTTGGTTCAGCCTCAAAAATTGGAAATGAATCAAAACCTTCTTTTGTCAATCTTATACAAATGGCACGAGCAAATGAATTTGGCAATTCTTTAATTTTATTCATTAGTTCAATAAGGACAGTTCCCTTATCCTGCTTTTCTTTTTGTTCTACCATTAAATGGTTTATAGCTATCCATTCAGAAGTAACAGATTCCATATACTTAGCTTCTGGTGTATCGAGGGATACAGAAATGGGTTTATTAATTGTCTCAAATTCCAAAAGTCCTTCTGTAGCCAAGAATTCAATATTCTGATTATTGAAGTCAAAATGTGTCTTGTCGATTATACCTTGCTTTATAACATAGCCTGCAAACTCTCTCGCTAAACCTAATGATTGCTCCTCTAAAATTATTTTGTCAAAAAGAAGTATCGCTTTTTTAAAGTCAACGGGTTGTTGAATTGAGTGATAATTTATTGGTATAATTGCTGATTTCGGCATTTTGATTGATTGTTTTGTCCAACAAAGTTAATTGTCAAGCAAGGATTTACTACGGAGCGATTGGGTTATGACTAACGTACAAAATTTAGCTAGTTGCAAAAGCTAAATCCTGAGTAGTCAGTTCAAACTTAGCAATTTGTTTTTGAATTCTTTTTATTAGTCCCAATTTTCTTTTTTCATCAAGGAATAGGTATTGAGTAGGGGGCGTATATGGTTTAGCCTTTACAATCATATTCCAAATAATAACACTCAACTTTCTGGCTAAGGCACTTACCGCAGTAGCTCTTCCTTTTTTGTAGCATATTTTTCTAAAGAACTCCACTAAGTGCCCTTCCTTTAATTGACCAATGGCATTGGCGGCATTGCGTAATGCCAGTTTTAATCGACTACTCCCTTTGGGGATATGGTGCGATAATACCTTGCCACCACTTATTTTATTATTTGGAGCAAGTCTTAACCAAGACGCAAACTGCTTAGCTGTTTCAAACCTTTTAATCCCTTCCAATCCTATTTCACTAATAAAGGTCATTATCGTAGCATCACCCACTCCTTCAATTGCCATTAAATCTATTCCTTCAAAATATTGATAGGCTATTTGATTCATATCGGTGCCAGTAATACTGTTTTTGTTTTTTCTTTTATGGGGTTTGGCCGAAGCAACATGTTGCTTTTTATTATCATCTTTGTCTATAATATCTTCTAATAGTTTTTTTATTTCGGCATCTGTTTCTACAATTTGGTGTTGCAGATGCTCGTGTGTTTTGTGTTCTTGTTTAAGGGCAAAATAGTAATCTTTTCTGCCATTGTATTGCAAGGCTTTGGCTATTTCTGCCTCACTTTTTTTGCAGTTTCCATTTCTAAGTTTTGCCAGTTCGCCCCCATTGGTTTGCCCTGCAATAAATGCTGCAATAATTTGGCTGCCTGTTAATCCATTAATGTCATTTACCACAATATCTAATCGCATATTCATCAGTCGCAAAAACTTTTGCATACGCTTAGTACAACTAGCCGATTGTTCTATTAAATTTAAACGGTGTCTTGAATAGGTGCGAATAATTTCGGTGGTACTATCCGGTAAAAAACTGCTGCTTAATAATCCTAAACTGTGTAGTTTTTGTATCCACTGACAATCTTTAATATCTGTTTTTTTGCTTTTGATATTCTTGGTTTGTTTACCATTTACTAAAATTACTTCAAAGCCAGATGATACTAAAGCCGAGAATAAATTTTGCCAGTAAGTGCCTGTGCTTTCCATTGCAATACTGGTAACCTGATGCTGCCGCAACCAAATACACATCGATTGCTGATCTTCGCTAAATACACCAAACTCTTTTACATCTTGTGCATTTTGACCTACTGCTACCCAGTGGCTGCGACTACCCACATCAATACCTGCTGCAAAAGGATTGACTACATCTAAAGCCATTTGTTGATTAGACATTTTAATAAGATTTAAAAATGAAAAAATACAAAAAGCTCAAAGGAATGTACTTGTAAAATTTGAAATTATTATGATCGGGATTGGTGTAAAACACCATCGCCATTTAATGCTAACACAGCTAATAGTTTTTGGGCTAAAAGCTTTATACATTCTAACCTTGATTGCACTCGGGCTTGCAAACACCACTGCTTAAACCGGCTTTGACAATGAACTTTTCAAAGTCAAAGGTACAATCGTTAGCAATTTAATTCAACCGTTTTATGGTAGGGGGATTGCCGATAACGTTCGAGGCTTGGCGAAGTACGGGAATAGATGCTTGTCAAGCCCGGAACAAATGCTGATTGAAAAACTTTTGCTGAAGATAACAACAAAA
>JBBRHI010000557.1:0-2564 GCA_038222995.1 Bacteroidia bacterium
ACCGGTTTAAATAAACGGCAATACAAATCTGTTCCTTCCGAATTTTTAATGGTGAAAATATTCCAGCTGCCAAGCTTATACTCTCTTATAGGATTATCTGCTTGATAAATGTTACTTGCTTTTTTAGTGTTTGTATTAATAACATTATATTCTCTTGGAATATTACTGCTCGTAAAATTGTCAATGATAAAATTTCCTTTTTCATCCACAATACATACGTGAAAGCCATTGCCGTAAGTCAATCGCTTTACTTCACCAGTGTTTAAATTTACGCTGTAAAAATCCTGGTTAATCGGGCTTTGTTCGTTGGCATGAAAAAAGATCCGTTCACCTTTTTCATCAAAACTATTTTTCTCTTTTACTTCCCAATTGCCTTTCGTTAATTGTTTTATTAAGGTGCCGTTTATATTATAAAGGTATAAATGATTATACCCGTCTTTACGGCTTTCCCAAATAAATTGTGCAGGATTATTTTTCACAAATAACATGGGATGCAACGGCTCTGTGTATTTATCATCGTTCTCTTCAAATAAAGTATGAGTAAAATTGCCTGTTAATGCATCATATTCATTCAGTTTCATGTGATTTTGATCACGGCTTAACACGGCAATGTAAATATGCTTTTCATCAGGGCTCCAGGCAATATTGGTTAAGTACTGTTCTTTAGGCCCTTCTGTTTTAATGTAATGTGTTTTGTTATTTTTTACATCATATATTCCAAGAGTTACATAATGGCTTTTATTCCCGGCCATAGGGTATTTAATGTTCGTGTTTTTTGCGGGGCGAACGGTCCAGTCAATAATAGGATAATCGGTTACATCACTTTGATCCATTCTGTAAAACGCAAGGTAGTTACCTGCAGGGCTCCAAAAAGTGCCTTTACTGATGCCGAATTCATTTTGATGTACATTTTTTCCCGTATACACAATTTCGTAAGAACCGTCTGTGGTTACCTGTGTTTCCTTACTGTCTTTTGACACATATAAATTATAGTTTTTGCAATAAGTAATAATCCCTGTTACCGGCTCTTTGTCATACGATTGAAGATCTGTTTCTTCTTCCTTGCGATCCGTTTCAATAATGGCTTTTTTATCGATATCATAAATTAACTCGCCTTTTTTATTGGAAAAATAAAATTGGCTCACATTTTTCCATGTCACATTTGTTAAGGTTGCTAAAGTATCTTTATTTAATAATTTGAGCTTAACGTTCAATTCTTTTACTGCTAAAAGTTTTACGGAATTGCCGTTTTTCTTATCCCCAACGTTAATGGTATTATTGAGTATAAATGAAAATTGATCTGATGCCGGTATAAAGCTTAAGGCCTGTAACCTGGTAGGAGCAAGTGTTGTACGGCCTTTTGATACGGCTTCCTGTATAGTAAGTAACTTGTTTTGTGCAATTGAAACACTGAATACAAAAGCGCTTGATAGTAGTATTGTTTTTTTCATCATGTTATTATTTATAAACCACACAGTCACATAGAAAATATAGTTTTATAGAGTTTACTATTAATCTAACCTTGTAGTTATAGCTCTTTTATCTCTTAAATCAAATAGCCTCTTATTACTTTTTAATAGAGTTATATAATTCCAATATTTGTTTCTTAGTATCAGAAACTGTTTTTAATTCGGCTGTTAAAGCTGTCACATCCTTGTTTTCTTTTTTATCTCTTTCTATTCTTGCATTCAGCTTATCTTCTTTGTCCTGCCACACATTTAATAAATTATCCTTCATGATTTTTTGGGCAGTGTATTTTACATACTTATTATCTGACATTCCCATTTTAGCAACCTCTTTAGCGCCATCGAGAGCTGTGGCAGGACTTGTTGCCCGCTTTAAAAATTTGCCGTACATATTTCCGTAAGCCATTAATTCAAACCCATTGAATTGCTTTTTTACTTTTTTAAAGAATTCCTCATTGTCGTCTGTCCCGTTTTTAGAATACAAATCCATAATAGAATAGATAATTTCTTTAGACGGTTCATTCTCCAATGCCTTTGCTTTTTTTATGGCCAGTTCAGGATTAATTTTTGCAATGGCATCAAAGCCTTCGGAGGCAATAGCATACGATTGTTCATTTAATGCTTTTTCATATAATGCATTTAAATCATTGCCCGTATAATTCGATGCTAATGCTTTGAGCGCTGCTGCTCTCACTTTAGTGTTGGCATCCGTATTATAAATGTCTACAAATAACGGTTTAAGGTCTGCCTCCTTGTCTTTACCGACTTCGCTAAGCATACCAATGGCCTGACTCCTGAATTTACGCCATACCTCATTTTTAGCAATAGATTTCACAAGAGCGTAAATATCGGCATCAGCTATATGCTCTTTAAAATAATCCATCGCTTCATCTCTATCACCCCATAATGGCGCATTTTTGTATTGAAAAACGTATTCTGCTTTTGTTTTAGGATAGGTAAGCTTGGCCAGCAATTGTTTTTCGGCATCAAAATTTACCAGGTCAGGGTTAACAGGTGCATCTAACATAAATGTGTTTTTTACGTCATTTATCCAAACACGGGTTCTTGTTTTCTTTCCTCCCGAATAAATATCTATAT
>JBBRHI010000558.1:0-2561 GCA_038222995.1 Bacteroidia bacterium
ATTAATGCTTCGGGAGCAAGCACTTATACTTATAAGACGGGAACAAATATAATTACCCCTGCCGGTAATTTATCTTATACCGTAACCGGATCTGATGTGAATGGTTGCATAAATTCAGCTGCGGGCAACGTAACGGTAGCAAATCCAACCGTTACAGTTTTACAAAGCTCAAGTATAGCATGTATAGGTACAAGCATAAATATATCTGCAACCGGCGCCAATACCTATTCATGGACAACCGGCGCGACAACATCAACTATAAGCGTTACACCAACTGTAAATACAACCTACACAGTTACGGGTACAGATTTAAACAACTGCAGTGACACCCAAACCATTAGTGTCACCGTAAACCAAACCTGCCAAGATGTTTGGCCCGGCGATGCTAACAGCGACGGCGCAGCCGATAATTTAGATGTGTTAGAACTCGGATTGCATTTCACTCAAACAGGACCTGCGCGCGCAAGTACAAGCAATACTTGGCAATCGTATTTTGCGAATAACTGGACAGGAACACTTACAAACGGCTCAAATGTTAACCATAGCGATTGCAACGGTGATGGGACAATTGATGC
Organism: Bacteroidia bacterium; assembly: GCA_038222995.1. GTDB lineage: Bacteria > Bacteroidota > Bacteroidia > B-17B0 > Aurantibacillaceae > UBA4416. The sequence goes on from JBBRHI010000558.1 coordinate 576, forward strand.
TAATGATACGCTTGCTATTTATAACAATTACGGATTAATACATACGTTTAAAGAAACCGAGCAAACGGTTAGTAATCCTCAATTGAGTATTGTGCCTGATCAAACAATGGTCGCTAAAGGAACCTGGGGAACGTCTTCCGTGTTTTTAGGAGATCCAACTACACCTATTAATACTATTAACGGGGTGGCATTTACCGTTAATTTCGATCAAAGTTTAATTGAACCGAATGGTTTTTATATAGAATATCCTACATCGTTTATTAATGCAAGCAATCAAAATTTAAAGTTCAATAAACCTGATTTTTCAAACGGTAAATTATATACGGCAACCACTCATACCAATAATGTTAATGTAACGGGCAATGGAAAAATAGCCGTATTGCATTATAAAATAATATCAACGCTTGCAATAGATGCCGTTTTAAATATTGGTTTAGTTCAGGTAAAGCAATCAAATTCAGCAGGCCTATTATCACCGCTTACAGCAGGCTCTGCAACCGTTGCAGCTATTGGGGCAAGTGTTGGTTTACATGAATTAACTTCAGGAAATACGTTTGGTGTTTATCCTAATCCTGCAACTAATTTTGCAACAATTCAAAGCACGATCTTGCTTCAAAAAGTAGAATTGATAAGTGTTACAGGGCAAATTATTTTAAGCGAACCGGTTTCCGGTAAACAACATCAATTGAACTTAAACACTGTAGCCAACGGTGTTTATTTTGTAACGGTTACAAATGAAGATCATACTGTACAGCGAAAGAAAATAGTGGTGCAGCGTTAAACAAAAAAGTCCCGCAATACATGCGGAACTTTTTTGTTATTAGGAATTATATAAAAATTAAAGCAGCTTTAGTTTACGCATATCTTTAAACGCCTGCCTTTCTATTTCGGCAATTTCATCGAGCATGTTAGCGCTTTCTTCAAAATCTTTTTGCTCGTTCAGTCTACCTTTAAATATACGGCCCATGTTAATAGCGCTTGCACGCCACATATCGCCGGCTTTAGTAAACTCATCAGATAGGCGCAACAGCTCATCGTTAGGGATGTAACCGTTAGCCTGTTCTAAAAAGGCTGCATATAAAAAACGGAAGCCGCCGCCGCCTGTTCCTATTTCTTCCTGCATGCGCACAATTTGGCCTACATATAAAGCTGCCTTGCGCGGCCCCAATTTGCTGCGCCATTTGCGAATTTGATTAGCGGTGTAATGGATCCCCGCAACACCAGCTATAGGTCCCGGTATATGAAGCATTTCGAAAGCAGTACGGTTAATCGCTTTAGCAATGGCTTTTTGAATTCGTTCCTTACTAACTTGTTTTACATTTTCGGGATAATAGACATGTCCTTTAGGTTCCAGCGGCCCTTTAGCAAAGCGTACCTTCAGCATATCTTCTTCGGTAAGTGTTGTAACGGTTTCCATTACAGGGTCGCTTACTAAATAATTACCGTTCTCTTTACCGTAAACTACAATGTTATGCGCATTAAAATGAAAACGGTATTCTGCCGGAAAATAAGGCAGGTTATAAACACCTACCTGGCAGCCTACGGGGTTCCCCAGTTGTATCTGTTTATTTAAATAATCTACGGCTTCCTGTTGTGTGCCGAATTTTTTGCGGGTTACCTTTACGCCCAACAATTTACTGGCCCTGCTAAAAATCCAACCCGGCATACTCCTGTAAGAAATAGCAGGCCCGCCGTTAACCATTAAAAAAGGAATATGAATATAAAAAATACCGGAGCCAAGCCCGAACATTAAAGGCTCAGTCATAAATTCTAATCCGTGATGCCTCAATAAGCCTGTGGCTACACCGTTTTCGCAGTGTGCAGCTTGTATGTGTTTGTAGTTAGGTTCCAATGTATCCTTTAAAGTTTTTTAATTCTTCGGTGCTAATGTCAAATGCTTTTGCATAGACAGCTATTTTTTCGTCACTTAATTTTTTAAATACTTCAGGGTTAAAATGACGTTTGATATTAAATTTCCAAAAGCCT
>JBBRHI010000559.1:0-2555 GCA_038222995.1 Bacteroidia bacterium
GGTGTTACCCTTTATTTTTCTTCGGAAGGACATAATACTATGGGGGGCTTTGATCTGTTTAAAACAGTATGGAACCCGGAAGAAAATACATGGACAAAAGCGGAGAACCTAGGTTATCCTTTAAATACCACAGATGATGACCGAAGCATAAGCTTAACGCCGGATAACAGGGTGGGGTATATTAGTGCCTTGCGGCCGGGAGGACAAGGCGACCTGGATTTGTACCGAGTGAAATTTAATGATGTGGACCAAAAATTAACCTTGTATTTAGGAAACGTGATGCTGGGCGATTCGGCAGCACAACCAAAAGAATATGTGGTAACTATCCTTGCATTAAATGTAGCTACGCAGGAAGAGCTGAGTTTTATTCCTAACTCCGCAAACGGTAAATTAGTAATGGCTTTGCCTGCCGGAACCTATGATATTACGGTAATGGCAGACGGTTATGAGGAACAGAAAGATAAGATCATTGTTTCTGATTTGGGACTCCCTGTATCGGAAGAAAAGAAAAATTACAGGCTAAAAAAACAATAATAATGTTTAAACGAATACACATCATCCTAATTTGTTTTTTGTTTAAGGCCTCTCTTAGCATTTCTCAATCTTACCAAGTAGGTTTACTAAAATATAACGGTGGTGGCGATTGGTATGCTAATTTAGAAACATCGCTTCCCAACCTTATTAAATTCTGCAATGCCAATTTAAAAACCAACATTAATCCGGATCAGGCTATTGTGGAGGCAGGCAGCGTCGAAATTTTTAATTATCCGTTTGTTCATATGACGGGGCATGGCAACGTCGTTTTCTCTAATGCGGAAGCCGATAATTTACGTAACTATTTATTAGCGGGAGGTTTTTTACATATCTCCGATAACTATGGAATGGATGCTTTTGTAAGGACGCAATTAAAAAAAGTATTTCCTGAATTAGACCTGGTTGAACTGCCTTTTAATCATCCTATTTATCACCAAGCGTATAATTTTGATAAAGGCTTACCTAAGATCCATGAGCACGATAACAAGGCACCGCAAGGCTTTGGCCTGATCTATAAAGGCCGGCTTGTTTGCTTTTATGATTTTGAATGCGATTTAGGCGATGGTTGGGAAAGCTACGAAATTCACAAGGACAGCCCTGAAGCACATGAAAAAGCGTTGAAGATGGGCGCTAATATTTTAAGCTATGCGTTTATGAATACGGCTGCACCGGCAACGGTTAAGTAATTCTGCCTTCGAATATATATTTAAAAATGTTCATCTATAATATTTTGTGTCGGCAGCAAAAAGTTAACTATACAAGCCGGTATATTTAAACATAAAAAAGCCCTCATCATTAATGGTGAGGGCTTTTAGTTTACAAATTATTTTTTATAAATGCATACTGGCTTTTTTATCCAATAAAGCATCCTCTGTTTCTACATTATTTTCGTCAGGTACACAGCAGTCTACAGGGCACACGGCGGCGCATTGCGGCTCATCGTGAAACCCGGCGCACTCCGTACATTTATCGCTTGCAATGTAATATACATCCATGCTGTAAGGAGTTTGAGGATCTTCCGCATCAACCGTTAAGCCTGTGTTTCTTCCTTTGTATTCCCCTTTAATTTTTGTTCCGTCGGCAAAACGCCATTCGGCGCCGCCTTCGTATATTGCATTATTTGGGCACTCCGGTTCGCAAGCCCCGCAATTAATACATTCATCTGTGATTTTTATAGCCATTTTTTAATTAGTTTTACTTTTTGTAATTTAAGAACTGCAAATATAAGATTTAATTTCATGACCTTAAAACAACGCCGTCAAGCATTTGTTCACCTCGGCTCTTTTATAGAACGCCACTATTCTCAAAACCGAAACCCCAAAGAAGAGCGCTTCCATAGTGATTTAACACAATTAATAGATATTTCTTTTTCTTATAACGGCTGGTTTACCGCCGATGAAATAGAAAGAGCTCTTAAAGGCATCGCTTTTATGTTGACGGAGGAACAAATCTCAAATTTCTCAAAAGATATTACTGAGCCTGAAAAAGTGTCGACCGTGGCGGTTATTATGGCCGGTAATATTCCTGCAGTGGGTTTTCATGATATGCTGTGCGTGTTACTGAGCGGGCATACCATCTTAATTAAAGTATCGAGCGACGACCCTGCATTGATCCCTTTTTTAGCGGGAATGCTTATTTATTATGAACCCGGGTTTGCCCCGGGAATTAATTTTTCGGAAGGCAGGCTTAATGATTTTGAGGCGATTATTGCTACGGGCAGCAACAATTCGGCCAAGCATTTTGAATATTATTTTGGCAAATACCCTCACATTATCCGCAAAAACAGAAACTCTGTTGCGATACTTACCGGCAAGGAGACCAATGAGGAACTGTATGAACTGGGTAAAGATATTTTTTACTATTACGGTTTGGGTTGCAGAAATGTATCGAAAGTATTTGTGCCCGAAGGATATGAGTTCACCGCTTTATTCGAGGCTTTATTTCCTTACGGGTATGTGGCAAATAATAAAAAGTACTTTAATAACCACGAGTATAATCGCGCTATTTATTTATTGGATCAG
>JBBRHI010000560.1:0-2552 GCA_038222995.1 Bacteroidia bacterium
ATATAAAGTTGGAAAAAACGATAGACCGTTTGATAAGGCAGAGTGTTGAATTTGCTTTTGCAAACCCGGAAAGCTGCATGAGCTACGTGAGGCAACATGCACAGGAAATGGATGAAGAGGTGATGAAAAAACACATTGCACTTTACGTTAACGAGTTCTCTATTGACCTAGGTATTACAGGTAAAAAAGCAGTACAGCTGTTGGTTGACAAAGCGATCGAAACAGGATTAATTAAAGGGCCGGCCCCTCATATTTTTATAGCTTAATCCCGTTTATCCGTTAAACAGGCGGTTTATACTAAAAATTGCCTCTACTTAATAAATTCCTTTTATATTTATAAAAAATAATTTTATGCAAAAAATACTTTTCATAGCGGCTTCACTAATCGTGGGCGCAAATGCATTTTCACAAACTATGTCACCGGGTATTAACCTGAGTTATATTGATTCATCAGTGAGTCCCCGCAACGATATCTATAAATATGCTAACGGTAAATGGCTTCAAAAACAACAAATTCCGGCAAGCGACGGAAGCTGGGGAAGCTTTAACGAGATCCATGAAGGGAATTCGGCCAATTTAAAAACCTTATTGGCAGAAGTTTCAAAAGACACGAAAGCCTTGCCCGGAAGTAATGCCCAAAAAATAAGAGATTTTTATTCAACGGGAATGGATTCAGCCAAAGCGGAAAAAGAAGGGGTTTCGCCTATTAGCACCGACATGGCAGCCATTGATATGGTCAAAACCAAAGACGATCTTTTAAAAATGACGGCCGCTTTAAATAAAAAAGGGGTTTCGGGAATGATCGGTTTTTACGTGTATTCCGATTTTAAGAACAGTAATGCCAACGCCTGTTACTTAGCGCAAACCGGTTTGGGATTACCTGATAAAGATTTTTATTTTGAAGCTAAGTACGACGCCATTAAAAAAGAATATGAACTGCACATAACACGTATGTTCGAATGCTTAGGCAATACACCGGCTGTAGCGGAAGCAAATGCGAAAGTGATTATGAGCGTAGAATCGCAACTGGCTAAACATTGCCAGAATGCGGTTGAACAAAGAGATCCTCAAAAGCAATATAACCCTTACACACAGGCAGAATGGCTTAAAATGTGCCCTAATGTTGACTGGAATGTTTATTTTACAGCCCTTGGCGTGAAGCTTCCCGCTAACATTATTATGAACCAGCCTAAATTTTATGAAGGACTAAATACATTGATCAACTCCATATCTGTTGCTGACTGGAAATTATTTTTAAAATGGAAATTAGTTGCAGAAGCAGCACCTTATTTGTCTTCTAAATTTGTAAGCGAAAGCTTTAAATTTAACGGCACCATCCTTTCAGGCAAAAAAGAAATGAAGCCGCGTTACAAACGTGTGCAGGCTACTACCGATAATGTGCTTGGTGAAGCCTTAGGGAAATTATACGTTGAAAAATATTTTAACGGCGATTCTAAAAAACGCGTCAATACCATGATCGATAATTTGATCGCTTCTTACAGGGAACGTATCAATACCAGAGACTGGATGAGCACCGAAACAAAAAAACAAGCGCAGTTAAAATTAGATAAGATCATTCGTAAAATCGGTTTCCCGGATACTTGGATCAATTACGAAGCACTTCCTATCACTACAAAATCGTACTGGGAAAATATGGAAAGTGGAAGTAAATTTCAATTTGCCCGTATGATCAATAAGATCGGTAAGCCGGTAGACCGTATGGAGTGGGGCATGACACCTCCTACAGTTAATGCTTATTATAACCCTACCTCTAACGAAATTGCTTTTCCTGCCGGAATTATGCAGGTGCCTTTTTTTGATCCTAAGGCGGATGACGCTTATAACTACGGTGTTATGGGCTCTATCATAGGGCATGAATTAACGCACGGTTTTGATGACCAAGGTTCACAGTTTGATGCTGACGGGAATTTAAAAATGTGGTGGACAGATACAGATTATAAAAACTTTAAGGACAAAACTAAATTGATCATTGAGCAATTTAACGGTTATAAAGCAATTGATACGTTACATGTAAACGGAGAGTTAACACAAGGCGAAAACATTGCCGATTTGGGCGGTTTAACAATGTCTTATTACGCCTATAAAAAGTCGTTGAACGGTAAAAAATCTCCTGTCATTGCAGGGTATACCGGCGAACAACGTTTTTTTATTGCCTGGGCGCAAGGTTGGAAAACATTAATGCGTGACGCCTTTTTAAAACAATTAATCGCCACTAATCCGCATTCACCGGGCAATTTCAGGGCAATGGGCCCGTTAAGCAACATGCAGGAATTTTATGATGCGTTTGGTGTAAAGCAAGGTGACGGCATGTATCGCCCGGCGGACAAACGCGTGAGCATTTGGTAAGAGATGATTTTGATTTAAAATAAAAAATAAACCGAAGTTTTAAAATGAAAGGCTGTTCAAATAGAGCGGCCTTTTTTTAATTTTAATTTCTGCATTCCGGATTTGGGAATACAGGCTGTAATTTCCCGGCGCTCAACAAAGTTTCCTAGCGCTCAGCAAAGTTTCCTAGCGCTCAACAAAATTTC
>JBBRHI010000561.1:0-2551 GCA_038222995.1 Bacteroidia bacterium
ATACAAAATGGTAACTACCACTACTTGGCCCAGTGAAAATAAAACAATAGTAGCATGTTGTGATCCGGGTTTAACCCGTTGTAAAGCCGCAGCAACATTTGTTATGCCTGACGGGCCGGATTTAACGCCTGATACTGTTACCGATATTGATAAAACGGTAACAGGCCTTTTAACGCCTGAAAACACTTCCGGGAAGCTTGTATACAATAATACATTCGTGGTAATCTATAGTTATGATATAGATGCTGATGACTTAATGTTTAAAGTGTATTCTATGGGTCAAGCAAGAAGTTTAGGTTTAATTTAATATTTAACTAAAAAAATAATAATATGAAAAAAATTATCATTCTGTCATTTTTAATAATGACAATTAAAGGGTATTCTAAAATGAATATGCAAATCGACGGTCTTTTATCCGTTTCTACACCAACATACAGCCAAGTTAATAAAGTAAAAGGCGGCCTCTTCGGCTACAGATCTGTAAGTGCGGGCAATGATACAAGGGGAAACTACATTGTAAATTGCAGTAACCCGGGTACAAAAAAATGTGTAGCAGCAATTGTTGTAAATAATACACCTTTGCCTCTTGAGGAATGTGATGCAATCGACAAAGCTGTTTACAGCCTTATCACTAGTGATAATACAAGTGGAACAACTCTTTACAAAGAGGTTTATGTTATTGCTTATATCTACGATGTAGATTCAAATAAATTGACATATTCTGTTTACAGTTTAGATTCAGCGAGAGAGAATGGTATTACTTGGTAATAAATTAACCAAAATAGCGGCTGCAGTTTTTCTGCTGCCGCTATTTTCAATTGCTCAAAACACTATATATAGTGAAGAGTACAATTATAATACTAAACTCGCACCCGTAAGGCCGGGTACAGAACAAACAATTATTTATTACAATGCCGGGTTTGTGTATACCGTTCCTTTAAGAGGTGCTTACGATACAGATGTTCTAACTATAAACCGATACGATCCAAATAACAAGAGCCTAAAAACGATTACCATCAAAAAGACAAAAGACAATAAAATGTTTTTTAACCAATATATTGATGCAATAGCTTTTTTAGGTAATAAATTAGTAACTCTTAATTATAAATATATATTCACCTTTGTGAAAATTAATGATGCTGAATATAAGCTATCCAAAGTCATTAAAAACGATGGTTCGTTTAACAGGTTATTTGCATTAACCCCAAAAGAAGTACTTTGTTATGTTAACTATCATTTTCATCCTTTAGATGAAGCCAATATGCATACTTGGGCAAAGCTTAACATAACCAATGATAGTTTAGGGGCTGAAAAACATATGGATGATGGAAATGTACTTTTCAGCTATTTCGTAAATTCATGGCTCAGCACTTATAAAGGCCTTATAGCATATTCTCATACAACTGACTATTCAATAAATTTTTATAATGATAAATTAGAAATTATTGATTCTATAAGATCCAATAAATTAGATCAAAATAAAGTAAAGCTTTATTCGCTTCCAGACGGCAGTGGTCACTCAGTTGATGATATGAATGCAATCAGTAAGGCTGATGATACTCTTCTAAATAGAATTCAAAAAATATATCTGCTGGACAGTACACATTTATTACTTACCGTTAAACAAGCCAAAACAAAACATTATATATTTGACCTTTGGCAAAAAACAGAAAAAGGATGGATCATTAAAAAGAGTAGTGATCTGCCCAGTTATTACGAAGACGGAAAAGAGTATACGGGAGCCAACAATTCAGTCACAGGATTCTTTGGAAACTTTGACGGTTTTGTTTATGCAGGTAATAACGATTTTTATTTTTTCTATTATCCTTTTATGGAAAATGTGATTTCCAAATCCTACAACAGCCAGGTTGATTATTTCGACAAGGAAAACGAATTAGCCCGTAAAAAAGAACTATACTATGGCATTAAAAAAATCAAAGTCCTTACGGACTAGTATCTTCCTAATTATCTTTTGTGGCTTGCAGGCATTAACAATAGCTCAAGGCGAAGTTATTACCCTTGACTCTGTTTTTACTAAAATGTTTGATGCAGACCTTATGCCGGTGAAAAGCGCCTCCCTTCTCAAAAGCAATAAACCTATTATATTTGTATCAACTTCACACTGCTCAGGCTGTGTAAAATATTTTGCAAAAGGTCAAAAAAATTATCAGTTTATTTTTTTAATGAATAACCAATCATTAGTAGAAGTGGAAAGGATTATTAATTTTTATAAGCTAAAAGGTAAAACGATCTACTTTACAACAGAGGAATATGTAAAAAACAAAAAAAATACTTTTTGTAGTGGCCCAACACCAATTGCTATTTATAATTGTAATAATCAAACGCTTCTTTTGCATTACGCCTCCTTAAACAGCCTATCACATGAGTTTACTTTAAAACATACTGCATTAATAGATAATTTTAAGAGGTGCAAAATTCAATAGATTAGATTATATTTATTATTAAATCTAACTATTATGAAAATTATTCTTTTGAGTTTTGTTTTAATATTAATTTCAGTTACACTAAACGCCCAAGTAGCCATGACCTT
>JBBRHI010000562.1:0-2549 GCA_038222995.1 Bacteroidia bacterium
AATAACTTTCATAATTATAATTTACATGCGTTCTTTCCTAATTTCAAACTACTTCAAGGCTTCGATCAATTTTTCTGCCAGTTCAACACCAATGCGTTCCTGCGCTTCGTTTGTAGCAGCACCGATATGAGGCGTTAAAGATATTTTAGCATGCTTTAATAATGCTTCAGCCGGAGTTGGTTCGTTTTCAAATACGTCTAAACAAGCATGTGCAATTTTACCTGAGTTTAATCCGTTTATCAAATCAGCTTCATCAATAACACCTCCGCGAGATGCGTTAATTAAAATAACACCCTGCTTCATTTGAGCTATTTCTTTCGATGTGATCATCTTTCCACCGGGCACATGCATGGAAATTACATCGGAGTTCGTCATTAATTCTTCTAAATTTACGGTGTTTATTTTCACATCAACACCGTTAGTTCCGTAAATATCCAAATGTAAATCAGCTTCTTTTACAAAGGGGTCGTATGCTAACACTTTCATGCCGCAACCTAAAGCAATTTTAGCGGTGAATTGGCCTATGCGGCCAAAGCCTATAATACCAATGGTTTTATCTCTCAGCTCAACTCCTTTTGAGTAGTTTTTTTTCAGCTCATCAAATTTTGTACTGCCGTTAACCGGCATGTTACGGTTACTGTCGTATAAAAAACGAACCGCATTAAATAAATGTGCAAATACCAATTCAGCTACCGAGTTACCGGAAGCCGCCGGTGTATTAATAACCTGCAATCCCTTAGAACGGGCATAGTCTACATCAATATTATCCATACCAACACCGCCTCGGCCTATTACTTTTAATCCGGGGCAAGCATCTATCACGTCTTTTCTTACTTTAGTGGCGCTCCTAACGGTTAAGGCTATGTAGCCTTTGTCGTTAATTTCTTCGGCTAAATTTTCTTGCGCTACTTTTTCGGTTACAACCGTGAAGCCTGCTTTTTCTAAAAGGCTTTTCCCTACTGCGTCAATACCGTCGTTGGCTAAAATTAATTTACTCATATATTTAATTAGTTAATTATAGAATTAGGGATTTGTTTAAATGAAAAGAGTTTAATGTATAAAGTTTTTTTATTAATTAAAGTATCAAATCTTTATACCATCAAATTATTTAAGCTGTTCAATAATGGCTTCTATGCTCATGCCGTCGGCTTCCGCTTTATAATTGCGAATAATACGATGTCTTAAAATAGAGTTGGCCACCGCTTTTACGTCTTCAATATCGGGACTGTATTTACCGCTGATAGCTGCATGGCATTTAGCGCCTAATACCAGGTATTGTGATGCGCGCGGGCCTGCACCCCATGCCAAATATTTTTTAGTCACATCAGCACTGAATTCCGAATTTAAACGGGTTTTGTTAACCAGTTTAACAGCATATTCCAATACATTATTCGCTACCGGAATTTTACGGATCAGGTTTTGAAAGTAAATGATCTCTTCGGCCGAAATTATTTTTGACAATTCAACTTTTGAATCACTTGTTGTGTTTTTCACAATATTTAATTCTTCCTGAAAGCTCGGGTAATCCAACCATACATTAAACATAAAACGATCGAGTTGTGCCTCGGGCAGGGGATAGGTGCCTTCCTGCTCAATAGGGTTTTGGGTAGCAAGTACAAAGAAGGGGCTTCCCAATTCATATTTTTTGCCGGCTGCCGTTACGGTTCTTTCCTGCATGGCCTCCAATAAAGCAGCTTGTGTTTTTGGAGGGGTACGGTTAATTTCATCAGCCAATACAATGTTGGCAAACAAAGGGCCTTTAATAAATTTAAAGTTACGGTGCTCATCTAAGATCTCCGAACCGACAATATCACTGGGCATTAAATCGGGTGTGAACTGTATACGGTTAAACGATAAGCCGAGTACATCCGAAATGGTATTTACCAATAATGTTTTTGCCAGGCCCGGTACACCCACTAAAAGGCAATGGCCTTTACAGAAAATAGAGATCAATACATTTTTTACGGTATCATGTTGCCCTACTATTACTTTTGCAATTTCTGAATTCAGCTCTTTGTATTTAACAACAAAGGCATCAATCGCTTCTACATCATTTTTATAATTCATAAATAGTAATGGTGATTTAGTGAGTTAAGAATCAATTTATTTATGGATTAATCGTCCAGCTGTATTCTAATTTACAGCTTGTAAACTCATCATTAATTTTAATATATGTTGTTTTTGATCTCTTTGCGATCCAGGTGGTGATGGATTTTCTTTGCCTGTCGTAAGTGGCCATGCTCAACAGTTTTGAGTAATCATCTTTAAAATTTATTTTGTGCGGTTCGGTACGCGATTTTAAATAAACAATTCTCCAGCCCTGCTTTGCATCAGGCCCTACATATTGTATTACCGGGCTCACATCCCCTACTTTCATCTGATTCTCAAACATAAATACAAGGTTCTGGTCCATCTGTCCGAGTTCTTCCAGTTCCCATTTTGTACTTGCCGTTGCAGGGTTTACCATGGTGCCGCCGTTTTGTTTTGTATCGGCATCGTCGCTGAACCGTTGTGCTGCTTCAGAAAACGTTACTTTGCCTTACATAATT
>JBBRHI010000563.1:0-2546 GCA_038222995.1 Bacteroidia bacterium
TTAACCGGTAACAGCTATTTGGATTCTCGCTCTTTAAGTCATGAAATTGGCCACTGGTTTGGCTTAAGCCATACATTCGGAGGCTCAAATAATGCAGGCGTTATTTGCGGGAATGACGATATTTATGATACACCGGCTACTGCCGGTTTCTACAGTACTTGTCCACCATATATAAGCTTAAGCGATTCCTGCGATCCCGGCCACAGGCCAAACATGCAGAACATTATGGATTATTCGGGATGTCCTTTAATGTTTACTCAAGGGCAAACCGATAAAATCCGTTTTTCTGCAGCAGCTTCTACAGCTAATAGAAATCTTTTAACGGATACAGCAAATTTAGTATTTACGGGTATATGGACACAGTCTGTCACCGCTATTACCTTTAATAATGTAACCGGTAAAAATGATACCTCTTTTGCTTATGCAGTTGCTCCAACAACCGTTTGCGGACCTGTAGCAGATTTTTACGCTAACAAAGTAAAAGTATGTCAAGGCCAATCTGTATTGTATAACAGCACTTCTTTTAATAACACCACGGGTTTAAGTTATTCATGGCAGTTCGACGGTGGCGCACCTTCTACTTCTACATTGTCGGCACCTTCAGTAGTGTATTCAACACCGGGAGTTTATTCAACAACTTTAACGGTTACAAATACGGTAGGTTCAAGTACAAAAGTAATTACCGGCTTTGTTAATTCATCATGGAACGTAGATCCAATGTCATACCCGGCAATGGAAGGATTTGAAAATTCTGCGGGTACGTATCCTAACGGTTGGTCTGCTCAAAATCCTGATTATGCTTCTTTAACATGGCAACAAGCTAACTACGGTTCAAGCTCAAGTAAATGTTTAATACTTCCTAACGCTAATAATGTTGGTCAAAGTTTTTCAGGCGGTAATATCGATATTTTAGAAACATCTCAGTATAATTTCGCAAACACATCTGCTATAACGGTATCGTTTGATTATTCATATGCGAGATACCCTGGTGTAAGAAGATCGACAGGCAGTCAAATTAAATTTGAATATTCATTAGATTGCGGTGGAACTTGGTCAACAGTTCCCGGTACAGGGCTTGGATCAACACCTGCTGATTATGATTCCACAATGGCAGCAAGAACAGGCAGTGTTATTTCTGCCCCTTATATCCCTGTATCTCAGGCAAAATGGAAAACTGTAACTTGTAACTCTACTTCTTTGGTTGCGTTAAACGGTAAATCAAATGTTAAATTCCGTTTTTGGTACAAAGCGTCTGCCTCAGGACAAGCTCAAAACTTATACCTTGATAATTTCAATATTTCAGGAACTGTGGGTTTAGAAGAATTAGAAAATACGATCGGTTTATCCATTTATCCTAACCCTACCACATCTTCATCAACCCTTGAATTTACTTCGCCGGTAAATGCAAAAGTAACTGTATCGGTATTTGATGTTACGGGAAGGGTTGTAGAAGATAACGGATTTGATGCAGCTGCGGGTGTTTCAACTAAATACAACGTAAATAAAAATGCGGTATTAAAACCGGGAATTTATTTTGTAGGCTTAACCTTAAACGGCCAACGCATTACTAAAAAATTAATTATCGAATAAGTATCATTTAATATTAAATAAAAACGTTCTTCCTCACGGAAGGACGTTTTTTGTTTTAAAAACTTACCTCTTAATAATAAAACAAGTATATTTGCCGGCTTAATAACAGTACAGTACCGAACCAATAATCATATATATTAAAATGAAATTTTTACGTTTTTATATTCTTTACCGATTGCAAATTATTGTTGCGCTTATTATATTAGGGATTCTGTCTCATATTTATATGGATGCCGTTACAGCCTGGATTTGTTATGTACTTGCAGCGGTTTCTATTGTATTATATTTTATGATAGGGACCATGCGTTTGGTTCAGGAAGCCGTAACCGAGGGCGATGTTGACAGAGCGATGTTATACATGGAAAAAATTAAATTTCCCCGCTTATTATTCAAACCGGTGCGTTCAGGCTACTATATTTTGCAAAGTAACCTGTCTATGGCCACCAACGATCTGGAAAAAGCGGAAGCGAACATTCGTAAAAGTTTGAAAATAAAATCTAAAATAGCAGGTGATATGCAAGGCTCTAACTTATTGCAGTTGGGGTTTATTGAATTGAAAAAAGGAAATAACAAGCAAGCACGCTTACACCTCATGGAAGCTGTAAAAGCCGGTATTCCCGATAAAGAAAGTATGGCCGCAGCCTATTTACAGTTATGCAATATTGAAGCACAACGTATGCAATATAAAATATCCAAACAGTATTTTAAAAAAGCTAAAGATTTGAAACCTAAAACGGAAGAGATTGTGAGCCAGATGAAAATGATGGAGAAACAAATTAACCGTATGCCCGGGTAGTAAATTTAAAAGTAAAACAAAAACAAAAACAAAAGCTGAATCGTACGATTCAGCTTTGTTGTGATATTATGTTTTGCAAATCAATGTGTATATTTTTTGCGTTATTACCTTCATACCTTTATACTTTCCATTGTGCAGGAAGTTCAATGGATTTAAAAAT
>JBBRHI010000564.1:0-2534 GCA_038222995.1 Bacteroidia bacterium
CGTCCCCGTAAATAGTAATTGCTTCATTTTTTAAAGCGGCCGCTAAAAAACGTGATACCACAAAGTCTGTACTCTGGTTAGGTCCGTAAGTATTAAAAAAACGAAAAATAGTATAGGGTAATCCAAACTCTTGTTGATAGCTTCTAAAAAAACATTCCCCTACATTTTTCACAACAGCATAAGGCACTCTCGAATTAAGGGGTGTACGTTGTTCGTGTTGAGGCAGTTCTACCGGCTCGCCGTATACTTCCGATGAAGATGAGAAATAAACATGTTTAACGGATGATTGTTTTGAAAGGTCCAGAATATGCTTAATCCCTGAAATATCCTTTAACACACTGATAGGATTTTCCTGAGTGCGCGTAACACCTACTACTGCTGCAAAATGGAACACATAATTAAAATTTTCATTCAACATAATAGTTGAAATCTCATCATAATTATTTACATCCGTTTTTATAAATTTCCAATTAGTCAATTCTTTTTCAGGTAATTTTGATAAATAACCCGTTGAAAGATCATCAGCTATAACCACAAAGTTATTTTTATCGCAAATCAGCTTTTCAACCAAAGCACCCCCTACATTACCTGCCCCGCCTGTTACTAATATTTTATTCATAGAGTTTAAATACCTAGCGAATATACTATAAATACCTTAAATATTCCCTTACTAAATAGTTAATTGATACCGCAAATAATATGTATTTTTGACGCCATGAATATCGAACATTTTTTATCGGAT
Organism: Bacteroidia bacterium; assembly: GCA_038222995.1. GTDB lineage: Bacteria > Bacteroidota > Bacteroidia > B-17B0 > Aurantibacillaceae > UBA4416. Next base: position 743 of record JBBRHI010000564.1, read on the forward strand.
ACTATCTCCTCCGCTGTAAACAGCTTATTTAGCCTGGCAACCAAGCCGGAAGATATTATTCTGCAAAAAACAAAAAAAGAATTTGAAGGTGATTACACATTAGTGACCTTTCCTTATATAAAAGCAGCAAAATTAACTCCTGAAAAAACAGGAGAACTGATCGGTGAAGAGATGCTGAAAACAAATTCTTTTATTACTGAATTTAATGTTGTAAAAGGTTTTTTAAACTTCACCCTCACCAACAGCTTCTGGCTTTCTCAATTTAAAGAAATCAGTAAAGATGCCTATTACGGCATTAAGCCGGCTAACAGCAGCGGAAAACAGGTGATGTTGGAATACTCGTCGCCTAATACAAATAAACCCTTACACCTCGGGCATGTTCGTAATAATTTGTTGGGTTATGCCGTAGCTACAATTTTAAAAACGCAGGGGCATGACATTATTAAAGTGAATTTAGTAAACGACCGGGGCATTCATATCTGTAAAAGTATGATTGCCTGGAAACTCTTTGGTAATGGCGAAACGCCAACATTAAGCGGTTTAAAAGGCGACCATTTAGTAGGGAAGTATTATGTTGAATTTGATAGAGAATATAAAAAACAAATACAACAGTTAGTTGAAAAAGGCATTACAAAGGAAGATGCCGAAAAACAAGCTCCTATTATGTTACAGACCCAGGAAATGCTTTTAAAATGGGAAGCCGGTGATAAAGAAACCATTGACCTTTGGAAAATGATGAACCGGTGGGTTTACGACGGTTTTAAGATCAGCTACAAAAAACTGGGTGTTGATTTTGATAAAATGTATTACGAAAGCAATACCTATTTATTAGGAAAGGAAATTGTGCAGGAAGGCTTGGCTAAAAACATATTTTATAAAAAAGAAAATAACAGCATTGCTATTGACTTAACTAAAGACGGATTAGATGAAAAAATAGTTTTACGCAGCGATGGTACTTCTGTATATATTACTCAGGATCTGGGAACAGCTATTGAGCGCTTTAAAGAATTTCCCGCTATCGGCCAAATGATCTATACTGTTGGTAACGAACAGGATTACCACTTTAAAGTGTTATTTAAAATACTGGAAAAGTTGGGCTACGCTTGGGCTAAAGAGTGTTACCATTTATCGTATGGGATGGTGGAACTGCCAGAAGGTAAAATGAAAAGCCGCGAAGGAACGGTAGTGGATGCCGATGACTTAATGGACGGAATGGTGGAAACGGCACGCGAAGTTACCGAAGCATCAGGCAAAGTGGCTGAATTTCCTCAGGAAGAAAAAGAGCAATTATACAACACTATTGGTATGGGCGCTTTAAAATATTTTATTCTGAAAGTAGATCCTAAAAAGAAAATGCTGTTTGATCCTAAAGAAAGCATTGACCTTCATGGCAACACTGGCCCTTTTATACAATATGCCCACGCCCGTATCAAATCTATTTTAAGAGATTATAATGCTGATCCAAATTCCATTTCTGTTTCGGATAATTTAAAATTACATGATAAAGAAAGAGAATTAATTAAACTGCAATACGATTTCCCTAAAATGTTGGAAGAAGCGGCTAACACCTATAACCCTGCCGTTGTGGCCAATTATATTTATGAGCTGGCAAAACTGTTTAATCAATTTTACAACGAATGCTCAGTATTCAAAGAAGAAAATAAAGCCGTAAAAGAATTCAGAATTAAATTGATTGAGACCACGGCACTCATTATTAAAAACGGGAAGCTGAGCCTTGGAATAGACGTACCGGAACGCATGTAGGGAAGGGACAAAGACTAAAGGATGAAAG
>JBBRHI010000565.1:0-2529 GCA_038222995.1 Bacteroidia bacterium
GTTTTATCAAAAATACCGTACTTTTTAGCAGATACGCCATGTTTTGTCACAACTATTTAATTAAAACGTATTGAAACGGATGCTCAAAAAATGAATACCTTAGGGCAATATTTTTAGTGTTTTTCAGTTATTGGCATATGAACATAAACTCATTTTTTACAGCGGCTTTTATTCTTCTTTTTTTTGGATTAACCGGGCAGGTTAAAGTAGGAGAATGGACCGATCATTTAAATTATTCCAATGCCGTAAGTGTAGTAAAAGCCGGCCCAATAGTTTATTGTTCAAACGGAAGCGGATTGATCAGATATAATACGGACGATAACAGCATTGAAAAGCTCAGCAAAATAAACGGCTTATCGGATGTGGGGGTTAAGCTGCTCCGCTACAATGCAAACAATAACATGGTAGTTGTTATTTACGACAACTCTAACATTGACCTCATAAAAGACGGTAAGGTTACTAACTTTCCTGACATTGAAAGAAAATCCATTACAGGGAGTAAAGTGATTAATGAAATTTATTTTAATAAAAATATCGGCTACATTGCCTGTGCTTTCGGAATCATAAAACTTGATCTTGATAAAATTGAGGTAAAGGATTCGTACTTTTTCGGGAACACGGGAACGTATTTAAATGTTAACCAGGTAACATCAAACGATACTGCCTTAATAGCAGCTACGGATTCGGGTATCTATGTTGGCAGATTGGCCGGCCAACTTACCAATTTTACTAATTGGCGTAAGGTAACCGCTTTGCCGAAAGGAAAATATAATGCCGTTATAAAATTTGATTCGAAGATTATTGTCAGTTACCCGGCACCTGCAAGAGCATCTGATACGTTATACAGTTTTGACGGCACATCATGGAACTTATTTCCTCAAAAAACTTTTCCTTACAGGATCAATCGCTTGTATGATTGTTCAAGCTCAAATGAAATGATGGTACTTGATGGAAACGGGTTAACGGTAACAAGCATCACGAATGATAATGTTGCTTCAGTAACCAGGTACAACCAAGATGAATACGCTAATATCAATGACGGATTTTATGAAAACCATTTACCCGATTACAGGCTATTTTTAGTTGCCGACAGGTTTTTAGGTTTGATAAAGTCATACGGAAATTATCCGGAACCAAATACATTTATAACTGTGAACGGACCCAATACAAACCTGGTAAACGACCTGGAGGTAAAGGACGGTTATTTATATATGGCCTCTACTTACCTCGGCGATCAATGGAATAACCAATATAACTACCCCTATATAAATAGATATAAAGATGCTGAATGGACCTCCATTACTTCATCGCTTATTGATACGATAATCGACTTAAACTGCGTGGCTATTGACCCTAACGATAAAACCCATGCGGCCTTCGGAAGCTGGGGATACGGTATTGCGGAAGTAAAAAAAGATTTACCGGTTAAAGTATATAATTCGGGTAATGCCCCTTTACCTAAAGCATTTGGGTCTAACCACGACGTAAGGATCGGAGGTATGGCTTACGATAAAAATTCAAACTTATGGATGACTCCGAGTTTAAATAATAATTTTTTAAGTGTGCTTAAGAAAAACGGTTCATGGATAAATTTCGACTTCAGTCTTTTCTTTTCCAATAACCCAAACGCTGCAAAGGTATTGGTTGATAAGAACAACCAGGTTTGGATACAACTTGCCAGGGGAACGGGGTTAATGGTATTTAAACCGGGCGATAATTTTACCCAACCTAATAACGGCAATACAAAAGTATTTACAACAGCGGCCGGATCGGGCGCTTTACCGGCAACTGATATTTATTCGATGGCCGAAGATTTGGACGGGCACATTTGGATTGGTACAGCAAAGGGAGTTACTATTTTTTATAATCCCGAAACTATTTTTACAGGCACTAATTGGGACAGTCAGCAAATTTTAATTGAGCAGGACGGCAACGTACAGATTCTTTTAGAGAAAGACATTATTACCGCTATTGCTATTGACGGAGCCAACCAAAAATGGATAGGTACTGAAAGCTCAGGTGTATATTGCTTATCGGCAGACGGACAAACACAAATACATCATTTTACGGCCGAAGAAAGCCAGCTGTACTCAAACGCCATTAGGGATATTGCCGTTGACGGAACAACAGGCGATGTATTTTTCGCTACCGAAAAAGGTGTACAATCTTTTAGAACATCAGTTGTTAATGGGTTTGATGCGTACACAAATGTACACGCGTTTCCTAATCCTATTAGGCCAAATTATGGCGGCAGTGCCTATGTTACAGGCTTAATTGATGCTACAATTTTAAAAGTAACCGACGTGGCCGGTAATTTGGTATGGGAAACAAAATCGCAGGGCGGCCAGGTAGAATGGAACCTTAGAACCGTTAACGGCACTAAAGTTTCGTCGGGCGTATATATTATTTACTGCTCATCGACAGACGGCGAACAGAAAGCAGTTACTAAATTATTGGTTATTAATAATTAATGCGGGTTACTACACAAGGTATTGTTTTGCATAATGTAAAATATGCCGACACAAAAAT
>JBBRHI010000566.1:0-2511 GCA_038222995.1 Bacteroidia bacterium
CAAAAAGCCGGGTAATTTTGCAGCGATTCAAATTCATTAAGTATTTTCAGGTTCCACTCACTCGTAAATTCATCGTCATATATTATGAAATTTGTTTTAAACGATTCACCGTTGATTACCCATATCAATTTTTCGCCGTAAAAATGTTCCCGGGCCGCAATCACATCACTTGTAATAGAGGAGTTTTGAAATTCAAACACGATCCCGTTTTTATTTACCACATCGGCAATGTGATAGCCTTCTTCTTTTGTGATCCTGATCTCCGAATACTGCTCACCAAATACATGCTTCCAGTGTCGGTGCCAGGCCGTTTCCGGTTCATACCAACTGTCACACATATCAACAGTAGTATGCGCCCAATGCCATATTTTTTTTGAACCGCACTTGGCAACAACGTTACCGCCGCAATGTTCGCACACCGCCTTTAGTTTTGGTTGTGCGGCCGTTCTTAAACCGTTGTACAGTGCAAATTCCATGAGCCTATAAAATTAATAAATGATACGGCCAATCATTACCGGTTTTCAATATTATTTTGTTACACGCCTGTATGGGCTTTGCTTTGTAACCATACCGGTCGGTGCGGCGTCTTGTTAAAAAATCTAATAAACAACCCCGGGCATTTACGCTTCCGGTTTTTTGTTTATATTTGTATCCTGTTAACGTATCTTTTCAGATCAATTCTTCTTCCTTATACTGAAAAACAAAATCACCAGTTATTCCTGTTAAAAACTCCGTGGCAGTTTAAAGCTAATTCACAATTCAACAACTTTTAATTAATTATATTTACATAGAGCACATAGGTGCTTAATTACCAATTATGGCAAAATCAAAGAAAAAACAAACGAAACGCTACTTATTTGAAGAAGTATTATCGTTTTTAAAACATAACTCCGAAAAATCATTTAACTACAAACAATTAGGTTCAGCCATGGAAATTGACAATGAGGGTGATCGCTTCTCCTTACTTGAAACCCTGGAAGAGCTTAAACACCAAGGCTTTGTTACTGAACCCGAAGTAGGCAAATACCGCGCTAAAGAAACAAAAACATACCAAACCGGCACCATTGATTTTACAACCCAGGGAACGGCTTATGTCGTTATATCAGCCGAAGAACCTGATGTGTTTATCCCCTTCCGAAAAAGCCGGGATGCCATGCACGGCGACCTTGTTAAGGTAAACGTATTTCCAAGTCGCGGCAAAGGAAAGCCGGAAGGTGAAGTCATAGAAGTGATTAAGCGCAACAAAACAAAATTTGTAGGTACCATACAGATCAACCCTAAGTTTGCTTTTGTAGTTCCCGATTTCGGAAAATTACACGTCGACTTTTTTGTTCCTCTAAGTGATCTTAACGGTGCGGAGAACGGGCAGAAAGTGTTGGTAGAAATGACCGAATGGAAAAAAGGTTCCGATAATCCCAATGCCAAAGTAGTAGAAGTGTTTGGTAACCCCGGCGACCACGAAACGGAGATCCACGCTATTATGGCCGAATACGGCTTACCTATGGAATTTGATCCCCAAGTGGAAGATGCCGCTAAAAAACTGGATACGGAAATTAAGCCCGAAGAAATAGCAAAGCGCCGCGATTTTAGAGGAATTACAACTTTTACAATAGATCCGGCAGATGCGAAAGATTTTGATGATGCCCTCTCTTTACAAAAACTGGAAAACGGTAATTGGGAAGTGGGTGTACATATTGCCGATGTAACGCATTATTTAAAGCCGCACACTATTTTAGATGATGAGGCCGTAAGCCGCGCTACCTCAGTCTATTTGGTAGACCGCTGTGTGCCGATGCTTCCCGAAGTATTAAGTAATTATGCCTGTTCGCTGCGCCCGCACGAAGAAAAATATTGCTTCAGCGCCGTGTTCGAATTAGACGATCAGGCTCAAATTCAAAACCAATGGTTTGGAAAAACCGTTATTTACAGTGATCACCGCTTCTCTTACGAAGAAGTACAAACTATTATAGAAACCGAAGAAGGGCCGTATAAAGATGAGATCTTAACTTTAGACCGCTTAGCTAAACTACTTCGTGCCGAGCGCACCGCTAAAGGCTCTATCTTTTTTGATAAAGCCGAAGTAAAATTTAATTTGGATGAACACGGTGCTCCTATTGGCGTGTTCTTTAAAACGCAAAAAGACGCGCATAAATTAATTGAAGACTTTATGTTGCTGGCTAATAAAAAAGTAGCAGAGTTTTTAGGAAAACCAAAACCTGAAGACAATGGGCAAAGGCAACAGCAACGTAAAAAAGGCAATGATGCCAAAGAAGACGCTGTGGTGTATCGTGTACACGATGTGCCTAAAGACGAAAAATTACTGGACCTTAATAATTTTGTTGCCCGTTTCGGATATTCTGTAGCGGTTGGTAACCGGCAAAAAACGGCGCAATCCATTAATAAATTATTGCACGATGTAAAAGATAAAAAAGAACAAAGCATGATTGAGCTGCTAACGGTTCGAAGCATGCCTAAGGCTGTTTATACTACTAAAAATACAGGCCATTATGG
>JBBRHI010000567.1:0-2505 GCA_038222995.1 Bacteroidia bacterium
AATCTATTTTACGGCCTAAGCTGTCTGTTAAAATTCCGTCATCCAATACCTGTAACAACATGTTAAAGACATCCGGGTGAGCTTTCTCTATCTCATCCAATAAAATAACAGAGTAGGGGCGGCGGCGTACTTTTTCAGTTAACTGTCCGCCTTCTTCATAACCAACGTATCCCGGAGGCGCTCCTATTAAACGGGTCACGGCAAATTTTTCCATGTACTCGCTCATGTCAATACGAATTAACGCTTCATCATTATCAAATAAATGTTTCGCTAATATTTTGGCTAACTGAGTTTTACCAACGCCTGTAGGCCCTAAGAATATAAATGAACCAATCGGTTTATTAGGATCTTTTAAGCCGGCACGGTTACGTTGTATGGCTTTAACTACTTTTTTAAGCGCATTATCCTGGCCAATTACTTTACCTTGCAGCATTTCAACCATTTTAACCAACTTATCGCCTTCGTTTTGAGAGATCCGTTGTACAGGCACTCCGCTCATCATGGCAACCACTTCCGCTACATTATCTTCCGTAACAGTAACCCTGTTAAGTTTGGTTTCTTCTTCCCACGCTTTTTTAGCAACTTCTAATTGTGTTTGAAGCTGTTTTTCCGTATCACGTAATTTAGCGGCTTCTTCATATTTTTGAGAACGCACCACCTGATTCTTAAGCTCTTTAATGTCTTCCATTTTTTTCTCAAGTTCCAATACATTTTCAGGAACGTTGATATTTGTAATGTGAACACGTGAACCTGCTTCATCTAAAGCATCAATGGCTTTATCCGGTAAATGCCTGTCGGTAATATAACGTGCCGTCAAAGTAACGCATGCTTTTAAAGCTTCAGGTGTATAGGTCACATTATGGTGATCTTCATATTTACCTTTAATATTATTTAAAATTTGTAAAGACTCTTCCTGTGTTGCCGGTTCAATAATTACTTTTTGGAAACGACGCTCTAAAGCTCCGTCCTTTTCAATATGCTGGCGGTACTCATCTAACGTTGTAGCACCGATACATTGTATTTCTCCGCGGGCTAAAGCCGGTTTAAACATGTTGCTGGCATCTAAGCTTCCGCTTGCTCCGCCTGCACCGATAATAGTATGGATCTCATCAATAAATAAAATAACATCCGTGTTTTTTTCAAGCTCGTTCATAACAGCTTTCATACGCTCTTCAAACTGTCCGCGGTATTTGGTTCCTGCCACTAAAGAAGCAAGGTCTAATGTCACAACACGCTTACCGAATAATACACGGCTTACTTTGCGTTGAATAATACGTAATGCCAAGCCTTCAGCAATAGATGATTTACCCACACCCGGCTCACCGATCAAAATAGGGTTGTTCTTTTTACGACGTGATAAAATTTGAGAAACCCGCTCAATTTCTTTTTCACGACCTACAACCGGATCCAGTTTTCCATCCTCTGCCATTTTGGTAAGGTCCCTGCCAAAATTATCTAATACAGGGGTTCTTGATTTAGATTCTCCCGGTTTTTTAGAAGAATTACCGCTTGCACCGAAAGATGATTCTTCATTATCTTCATCATCGCCGGTAGTGGCATTTTCAATTTTGTGAGGATTTTCCATATAGGCTTCTAATTCAGTTTTAACGGCATTGTAGTCAACACCTAATTTGGTTAATGTTTTAGAAACCACATTATCGTTGTCCTTTAAAATACACATTAATAAATGCTCTGTACCTATTTGCGGTGCTTTAAATAACTTAGCTTCCAGATAGGTAAGTTTTAATGTTTTTTCTGCTTGTTTTACTAAAGGGATATTGGCAAGGTTATTTACTTTTCTCATCGAAATAGGCAAGCTCTGCTCAATATGTTTTCTGAAATCCTGGATGTTGATCCCGAGGTTTTTTAATAGTTTAATGCCAACTCCTTCGCCATCGCGAATCATGCCGAGCATCAAATGTTCAATCCCAATATAATCATGCCCTAATCTTAAGGCTTCTTCCCGGCTAAACGTTATAACGTCTTTGACGCGTTGTGAAAATTTTGCTTCCATAATTATTAGTTCTTAGTTCTTTTTTATGTTCTAAACATATTTAATGCCACAATCAAAAGTAAACGATTCTGTCAGGTTTCGGTATTTTAACCGGCTTTTTTTTAAACACTAAATCTGTTGATAACTCTATAGCTAAATTACCTATATAAATGGTATTTTCAAAGCCTATTAGTGATTTTTTTAAGCGTAATATAATTCGGTTTTCAGCCCTAAAAGCAACTGACATTATTGCCTGATTAGTTAACATTACTATAATAACAATGCAGTGTAAAAACTGTTTAAAACACATGTGAATTTAAAATAAAACAGAATATGAGCGGAGAGAAAATTATCCCTATTAACATTGAAGAAGAAATGAAAACAGCCTACATCGATTATTCGATGTCGGTGATTGTATCACGTGCATTACCTGATGTAAGAGACGGATTAAAACCGGTGCATCGCCGTGTATTATACGGTATGCTTGATCTTGGGGTATTGCACAACCGTCC
>JBBRHI010000568.1:0-2504 GCA_038222995.1 Bacteroidia bacterium
CTTATTTTACGGCTTTATTAACGGCCCTGAAAATTTACCGGACAGTTATCAGGATAAAAACAACAAAACTGTACAAACTAAAGGCGTTATACAAAAAGCACAACATTTGGTTGGAGGTTTTGAATTGGATCTTTTTAAATACCTGGAAATACAGGTAGAAGCCTACCAAAAATACTTTACGCAAATGGCCAGTGTAAACAGGAATAAAATTTATGATGATACCCCCGATAATGCGTCGAAACCTGAATCCCAGCGCAAAGACTTTATTATGGAGCAAGGTGTGGTAGACGGGCTCGACTTTACGGCAAAGTTTGAAAGAAAGCGTTTATATTTTTGGGCAGTGTATTCTCTTACTTATAACAAAAGATATACGGGCAACACACCTGACGGAAATGTATATGAATACGCTCCTATTTACGACAGAAGACATAATTTAAATTTAGTGGGAACTTACAGCTTCGGGAAAAAACGTAATTTAGATTTAAGCGTGCGTTGGAACTACGGTTCAGGCTTCCCTTTTACACCAACAGCGGGTTACTATCCACAGGTTAATTTTAATAACCAGTTTGGTGCAGATTATTCAAATTCCAATGCTAATTTGGGCTATGTACCCGGCGATTTTAACTCACAACGCTTACCTTCTTACTCACGTATAGATATCAGCTTAAAATGGTTGTATAATATTAGCGAACGTTATAAATTGGAGGTAAATGTCGGCGCAACCAATGTATTGAACCGCGAAAATATTTTTTATTATGACCGCGTTAAGAACAAGCGCGTTAACCAACTCCCTATTTTACCAAATGTAAACTTAAGCTTTAGATTCTAAGAGAAATTGGCTACGAAAATATATACGAAAACAGGCGATAAAGGACAAACATCTTTGATAGGCGGCACACGTATCCCTAAATTCGATATCCGCATTGAAGCTTACGGAACCGTAGATGAACTAAACTCGCATATAGGCTTAGTAAGAGACCAGGCTATTGATGAAAACTCTCGTGTAATGCTTATTGAGATACAGGACCGCTTATTTACAATAGGCTCATTGCTAGCGGCAGATCCCGTTAAAAACAAAATGACCTTACCTCAAATTTCGGAACAGGACATTACTTTGCTCGAAAAACAAATTGACAGCATGAACGAGCATTTGCCTGAAATGAAATCGTTTATATTACCGGGCGGACATACTACTATTTCTTTTTGCCATATTGCGCGTTGCGTATGCCGCAGGGCAGAACGCTGCGTACTAAAGTTAAATGAAAATGAGCCTGTAGATGAACTGATCTATAAATACCTGAACCGTTTATCGGATTATTTATTTGTGCTTTCCCGAAAATTTACTCAAGACTTAAATGCTCCTGAAACTCCCTGGAAGCCAAGAGTTTAATTATAATAGCCGGACTGTTTTTTGTTATCCTTAATTTTTAATGTCGTTATAAGATGATGAAACTCCTTCAGTATGACTTTATCTTTCACTCGTTTATAGTCTATCTTTCATATATTTCTTTCTTAAATGCATCCCCGGCATTAAACTTTATACAAATCTAAAGGTCTATTACAAACAAAATTATATTATACGTTATGAAACCGATCACAAAAATAATTGTAGCAACACTTGTCCTTTTAATATCAATGACAGAACTTTCTTTTGCACAACGAGGGCACGGAAGAGGCGGCGGTGGCGGAAGAGGCCATAGAAGAGGCGGTGTAGTTGTTGTAAGAAGCACTTACAGGCCTGCGAGAAGAGTAAGGGCCTATTATCCTGTTTGGAGACCTGCATATGCTTACCATCGCCGTTGGGTATATTTTCCGCGTTACAATTTTTATTGGGATAACTGGAGACAAGGATACTATTACAGAAACGGGCCGGTTTGGGTATTTAATGCAGCGCCTCCGGCGGCCGTAATTAACGTTAATTTACAGGCTGAGCAAAATTATGAGCTCAATAAAAATGATGATGACGTAGATGACATTTATAAGTCAAATGATTCTCATCAAACTCAATATACAACACCTGCTAAATAATTTTATTACTTAGCCGAACTTTGTAAAATAATTTCTCGGGGGTAAGCAAACTCGTTATTAAACAAAAATTCTTTATCGGTAAGTGCCAGTAGAAAAGCTGTTAAATCAACTTTTTGATTGGATGTTAAAATTATGGGCTGAAGTAATTTATTAGCCAATGTATTACTTTTATGAATACCTGTTGTGTAATGGTTAAGCACTTGGGCCAAGCTCATAAAACGACCGTCATGCATATAAGGATAAGAAAATTCAACATTGCGCAACGTAGGAATTTTAAATTTTAAAGAATCCCTTTTGTTTCCGGTCACTTTCATGCGCCCTAAATCTTTTAAGATCGTATCAGGTATTAAACCGTTATTAGCAAATTCGTTTGTTGTAAATAAAGGTTCTTTATGACATGAAGCGCAGTGTTCTTTAAACAAAGTATATCCGCTCAATTCCTGATTTGTAAATTTATCTTCCTGCCTCATTACTTT
>JBBRHI010000569.1:0-2492 GCA_038222995.1 Bacteroidia bacterium
GACTTAGGAAATATTTACATAGCAGATACCGGGAACAGCAGGATCCGTAAAATAAATACTTCAGGAATAATAACTACTATTGCCGGCAGTACGTATGGTGACAGCGGTGATGGCGGGCTTGCCGATTCTGCTCACATGGAACAGCCTTTGGCAATAACGCGCGATGGTTCGGGTAATTTATATATTGCAGATCATCAGGCGAATCGCATTCGTAAAATAAGCAGCCTTACGGGTATTTTTGAATTACGGGAAAATACCATACCTGTTACATTATACCCAAACCCGGCTGCCGGGAAATTTTATATTGAATCGGGCTTACAGGGAAAATTAACCGTTCAGATTTTTGACGTAGCGGGAAAATCAGTTTCAAATCAAATTGTAAATAACGCGTCTGTTATTGATGTGTCGCTTTTAAATGAAGGGTTCTATAACGTATCTATTAAAAGCGGCGGATCCGTTGCAAATAAAAAATTAATTATTGCGAGGTAATATTATAAAATTCGGAACTATGACACATGTGCAGCAATACGGTAAACTTGCTTTAGTGGCAGGAGCCTCTGAAGGAATAGGTGCCGCAGCTGCTCATTATTTAGCATCGGCAGGTATGGATTTGATTGTAGTGGCGAGAAAAAAAGAAACGTTGGAAGCCTTTGCGCTACTATTAACAAACACTTATAAGGTAAAGGTAGAATGCATCTGCTGCGATCTTTCGGATGTTGACGCGTCAACACAAATTATAAAAGGAGTAAACGGCCGGGAGGTAGATGTGTTATTTTATAATGCGGCACTTTCTTATATAGGTCCTTTTGAAAAAAACAGCATGGCAAATTATACCGGTATGGCCTATGCAAATATGATCACTCCTATGAATCTTGTTCATGTATTCGGAGAGCAAATGCTTAAAAAAGGAAAAGGAGCCCTTATACTGATGGCTTCTTTAGCGGGTTTCCAGGGAAGCGGCTTTTTAGCGGGCTATGCCGCCACTAAAGCATTTAACCGTGTATTGGCAGAAAGTTTATGGTATGAGTGGAAGGGCAGGGGCGTAGACGTTATAGCCTGTTGTGCAGGCGCCACTGCTACACCTAATTTTATTAAAACACAGCCTGCCAAAGCAAGCTTCTTTGCGCCGCGTGTTCAAAGCCCGGAAGAAGTGGTAAAAGAATGTTTCGAAAAACTCGGGAAGCAACCGTCGTTTATTACGGGCTTCGGAAATAAGTTTGCAAGCTTTATCATGCAAAAATTATTTTCACGTAAGATGGCCGTTACTGTTATGGGAGATACTACAAGAAAGATGTATCGGTTGTAATTGTTTTACGCAATGCGTTCGATAGTGTAGCCGGTGAAAGTCATTTCTTTTTTGGGCGCCGGGCAGGCTGCGTCAGGCTTCGCGGCGCTACGGTTTTTTGCTCGCTGAAGAGCGCGAACAAAAGAACTGAACCTTATGCATCCTTGGCGCAGGTTAATTTTAACACCATCTTAAAAAAATACTATTAAACACACCGGAAATGTTTACGTGTTTTAATTTTCCGTCTTGCGTTTAACTTTAGCTCTCTCATGCATCACTGCGCGTGAGGGATTGCAGCGGAAATCCTTTTTGTTCCGCAGGAAAAAAAGATTGCAGCGAAAAGCCCGGTTCGCCGGCCGGCGAACACGCCCAAAACAAAAATGAAGAAAACGAGCTGTATCATTTCAACTAATAATTGTAAGTCATTGCAGGCAAAAAGTAACCGGAAAATAAAGTATACATTAACGCCGTTTTAATTTCCACATGATTCTATAATACTATCTATTATATAAACAGTTTTACATGATTCTGACAACTCATCTTAGCTTAATAAATATAAGGGATGATCTTATAAGGAACCTTCTTTATATACTCCTTCCAAAGCGGCCCGTACTTTTGCTCGCAGCGCTTATCATCATCCGCCTGGCGCGGAAATAATAAAACCACATAATATAGCGGATACAGCCATGGCCAAACTAATAGGGGATGGCCTGTACAAAGTACAATACCACACGCCATTCCTATTTCACCTAAGTAATTAATATGCCGGCTCATGCCCCAGAAGCCGTTTACCAATAATGTTTTATTTCCGTCGGTGAGTGTTTCGGGAGTCATCCCGAGAAAAACTTTTTTAGGATCTTTCTTAAAATAATATTTTTGAAGATTGGCGCCTCGTGATAAGCTCCAGCTTGCAAAAAAAATAACCGCGTAAAGGATCAATAAATAAGTAGGAGTATGTGGGTTCGGCAAATCAACGGTTGCCCATAAAGGAATGCTGTAAAAGTAAGGATAGAAGGCAATGCAACCCCAACCCAGTTTAAAGCCGACCCTTTCGGCAAACAGGTCATAGGTGTAAAGATGGATCTCTTCAAACGTAAGGTAGTCAATAATAAAAAAAGTAACAAGGCCCGCAGAGAGGTAAACCCCGGGTGAAGCATCCGAACCAAATGTTAAGTAATGATGTGCTGCAAAACTCAAGGTATTTAAT
>JBBRHI010000570.1:0-2488 GCA_038222995.1 Bacteroidia bacterium
TGAAGCCTTCGTTAATTTTGAAAAAGCGCTGGAACAACTAAAAACACTTGATAACAGCTATGGTGTGGCGGCTACTTATCATGTAATGGGAGAGGCTTATAAGAAAAGGGGAGATCTGAATAAATCACTCGACTACTTTATAAGATCATATGATATTTTTACGGAGCGCAAAGCTTATGACGATCTTAAAAATGTGAGTCTGAATATGTCGGATGTATACAAACAAAAACATAATTTTGAAAAGGCGCTTGAATACTACACAAAGTACACGGGCTTTAAAGATTCTGTTTTTAACTCCGAAAACAATAAGCAGCTTTTAGAAGTTGAAACTAAATATCAAACCGGAAAAAAAGAACAGGAGATCGAGGTTCAAAAATTGAAATTGGATGAGCAGAAGTTTCAACGTAACGCTTTAATAGTAGGCGTTGTGGTTATTATTTTAATATTAATGTTGGTTTATAACCGTTATAACGTTAAGCGAAATGCGAACCGATCTTTATCTAAAGTAAATTCCGATCTTGAATTAAAGAATAGCATTATTGAACAAAAAAATGTAGAGATTACCGATAGCATAAAATATGCACGACGCATTCAAAATGCAATCCTTCCATCAAACGAACGTTTTTATAAAGAACTCCCTGACTCTTTTATTATTTTTAAACCGAAGGATATTGTGAGCGGCGATTTTTATTGGATGGAAACCATTGTAAGCGGTAACGCCGAAAAATTGATCTTGTTTGCTGCAGCGGATTGTACAGGGCATGGCGTACCGGGAGCTCTGGTAAGTGTAATTTGCAGAGATGCGCTGAACAGGGCCGTAAAAGAATTAGGGATGATTGATCCCGGGAAAATCCTCGATAAAGTAAGAGAGTTAATTATAGAAACATTTGCACAAAACGAAACAGGGAACATTAATAAAGATGAAGTACAGGATGGGATGGACATAAGCCTGTGTGTATTAAATGCAAATACAAATCAATTGCAATGGTCAGGAGCAAATAACCCTCTGTGGATATTAAAGAAAAACGAAAATGATATTACGTTGTTAAAGGGTAACAAGCAACCTGTAGGTTTGCATACAAACCCTTTGCCGTTTACAACACATAGTGTAGGCCTTAATAAAGGAGATAAAATTTATATTTTTACGGATGGTATGGCAGATCAATTTGGCGGTCCCAACGGAAAAAAGTTTAAGTATAAGCAACTCAGTGAGTTTTTATCCGCAAACAGTAATCATGCAATGGATGCCATAGCTGAAAATTTAAATCGTAAATTTGAGAGTTGGCGCGGTAAGCTGGAACAGGTGGATGACGTATTAATTATAGGTGTAAAAATATAATTACTTTGATAAACAAGATCTTAAATATTGGTGTTTTCGCTACTAATGGAGAGTCTCTTAACAGAAAGGTTAGGGTAAGTAATCTTATTTCTTTTATTACAATCTTTATTATGCTTGGCTATATTCCTTTGGCAATTTATTTGAATATGGTCGGGATCATCTTGCTGAATATAGGGTTTATGATCTCCGCCGGATTGAGTATATACCTGCATATTAAAAAAAAGTACAATGCCTCTTTTTACATCGGCTCTACTTACGGGCTTATTTACTTTATAAGCGGCTCTATATTTTACGGACTGCCTTCTAACCTTCATTTTTTTCTTTTGATCCTGTGCCTCATAGCCATTGCTTTATTTAAAAGTACTGTAGCGTTAAGAATATATATTGCTTTTACTGTTATTTCGTTTTTTTGTTTGGTTATTTATTTACATGGCCGGCAGGGTTTGGTTCAGTTTCCGGAATCTATGTTAAAAGCCCAGCAAGTAATAGGTACACTGAATTTATTTTTTTTATTTTTTATTACAATCCTGTTTTTCATCTTTTTCAGAAGAGAGAATTTAATTTTTCAAAAAGCAATTGTAGAGCAAAAAAATATTATCGAGCAAAAGCAAAAGGAAATCATTGACAGCATTAACTATGCAAAACGAATTCAGTTTTCCTTATTGGCGGGGAAGTCTTTATTAAAACAGCATTTACCTGAGCACTTCGTGTTGTTTAATCCGAAAGATGTAGTAAGCGGCGATTTTTATTGGGCAACACCTGTTGAAGACGGTTTTGTATATATTACGGCAGATTGTACTGGCCACGGCGTCCCGGGTGCTTTTATGAGCTTGCTCAACATTAGCTTATTGAGTCGTGTCATTAATGAAAATAAAGTAAGCCGCCCCGATTTAGTTTTAAATTCGGTAAGAACAGAGATCGGCAAAGCTTTAAATGCAGAAGGAAGCATCGAAGAAAACAAAGACGGTATGGATGCGATACTCTGCAAGCTTGACGTTAAAAACATGAAGCTTGAATATGCGGCGGCAAATAATTCGTTTTACATTATCAGGAACAATGCCCTTATAAGCTGTAAAGCCGACAAAATGCCTGTTGGTAAAGGCCACGACGATAGCATTTCGTTTACGTATAATCAAGTTGCACTCCAAA
>JBBRHI010000571.1:0-2483 GCA_038222995.1 Bacteroidia bacterium
GCTTATCGGTAAATAAATACGATACTTTATTATCGGATAAAGAAGACTGGTTTGACTGATCGTTTGTTGAAATGGAATAGGCGGAAGTTTTAATGTTATATTTGATAACACCTCCCCATGTTCCTATCCATACGTGGTTTGAGTCCAGCGCATTTGAAAACGAAACAATACGGTTATTGTACCTCGACTCTGAGCCGAAATTAATAACCCCGGTAAACTCTTTTTTGGAAGGGTCAAAAATCAATATCCCTTCATCTGAGCCGCACCATATTTGTCCGTTAACCTCTATAATGCAGCGCATGTTGTGTTTTTCGGAAGTAAATACTGTTTTTGTTTTACCTAAAATTGCTTGCGGGATCGTATAGTGTATTATTTTTTTTGAGCGTGTATCATATTCAAATAGGCCGTTGCCGAAGGAGCTTATGTACACTGAGTTTTTAGAGTCTTTAAACACCGACTTTATATTTAGGGGGGCTATGGAATCAGGATTCGGAACAAGATCAAACTTTTTTGAGGCCGTATTAAAAATACTTATTTCGTTTTCTGTAGCAATAAGTAATTCATCAGCGCTTAACTCAGTAATACTTCTTACCGAGTTGTTTGGAATACTTCTTTTATCGAGCCCGTTCTTATAGCATGTAAATTGATCGGTTCGTTTATTAAGAACCGACAAGCCTCCGTCGTCTGTGCCTATATACAGGTTGTCGTTCCTGTCTCCATACAAACAATTAATGTTGTTTGATGATATGGCATACTTTGAATACTGGTCTGTTTTGTAGGTTTTAATATGGTAGCCGTCGTATCGGTTAAGGCCGTCTTGCGTGCCGATCCACATAAAGTCCTGTGCATCCTTAAAAATGGTATTTACGCTAACGGCCGATAAACCTTCGTCGATACTTAAACGTTTAAATTTAATGTTTTGTGAGTTTGATATAAAAGGTAATATAAAAATTACCTGTACCAAGTAAACTATTTTTAATATAGGGTGTTTTTTATATTTCATTTAGGCGTTTTAAATTTACTAAAAATGTATACACCTTATCGTATTTTTCATAATCTTGTAAAACAAAAATTAACCGGTGAATTTTAAAAGCAGAAAAGATTTAGTTTTCTTGGTATTAGCGGGTTTCTTTATCACTAATGCCATTGTTGCAGAACTTATAGGAGGCAAGCTGGTACAGTTTTTCGGATTATTTACCCAAAGTATCGGTATTATTTTATGGCCCATCGTATTTATTTTAACCGACCTTATTAATGAACACTTCGGGAAAGACGGTGTGCGTAAGCTGACTTATATTACGGTTGGGCTGATCTCGTTTACATTTATTATATTGGCCATTGCGTTAAATATCAATGCTACTTCTTTCTCCCCAGTGTCAAACCAGGCCTTTAAAACAGTGTTTGGCCAGTCGCAATGGATCATTGTAGGGAGCGTGGTTGCTTTTTTTATATCGCAGCTGGTGGATGTGTATATATTTTGGCTGTTTAAAAAAGTAACCGGTGATAAGCATATATGGTTAAGGTCCACGGGCAGCACTATGGTTAGCCAGCTAATTGATACGTTTGTAGTTCAGTTCATTGCCTTTGTATTGCCCGGTAAATGGGCTTTCGATGAGTTTTTGCATAACGCTTCGTGGGGTTACGCGTTTAAATTGCTGGTAGCATTCGGGTTAATACCCTTAATTTATTTAGGGCATTTTTTTATAGGGAAGTATATTAAGAGGGATAATTTGACTGTTAATAATGTATTTGAAAATTAAGTATAATACACTTAACGGCTCTTCGAGTTAGGCTTTAAGATCGTGTATGATGCCGGAAAGTCCCTGGTAAAAGCCTTTTTGCCGGGAGTTTTTGGTTCGATAAAGTAACCTTAACATTCAAAACAGTTTATTTTCAAGCCGTTAATGTTCGAGTTTTACAAGCCATTAGGTAAATGTTTAACGGGGTGCATAGCCTTAATTTGGAATTATTTAAATTACATTTACTAAATGCAAATTGTCAATTTTAATACTGTTAAGGGGCTTTATAAGACTAAGGTTTCTTCAATTAAAACTGAATTGCATAGTCATCCGGCAATGGAAATTATATTTGCCGAAAAAGGTGAATTTGATTTGCAAACAAGGGAAAATAAATATTCGGGAATTCGTTTAGCAGTAATTGCTTCAAATTGCCTTCATAAAATATCCGCAGATTCAGTTAATATGACAATTTTTATAATCGAAAATAAAGATCAATCAGTAAAAGAAATTCTTTTAAAGTGGGATATAAAATTAACTAATGGAATTTATTTAGAATCAAAACGTACAGATCTTAGCCAAATTGAATCCATTATGAATGACCTTATCAAAAATTCAGATTCTAAAGGGTATGATTCCAGGGTCCTAAAGGCAATCGATTATATGGACACAAACGATATAACCTATGCTGATTTGTTAACTGCTTTAAAGAATCAAACTTATATTTCCGAAAGCAGATTGTCACAT
>JBBRHI010000572.1:0-2480 GCA_038222995.1 Bacteroidia bacterium
ATTTACAAATGTTATTAATCCGCGCAGCGCTGTTAACAGGAAATCAGAATATGCTAAAACGCACGTAGGTAAAGGCGCCAGTATTGGAGCCAATGCAACTATTGTATGCGGACATGATATCGGCGAGTTTGCTTTTATAGGTGCGGGAGCGGTAGTGACTAAAACAGTTCCTGCATTTGCCTTGGTGGTTGGTAATCCCTCACGCCAGATAGGCTGGATGAGCGAGTTTGGCCACCGGTTGGAATTTGACGCTACAGGAAATGCTACCTGCAAAGAAAGCGGACAACATTATAAATTGGAAAATAATACGGTAAAAAGAATCTTTTAACAGATCATGTCAAAAATTAAATTTGGAGTTATTGGCCAGGGCCATATCGGTAAGCGTCACGCAGAAATGGTTCGCAGAAACCCGGAGTGTGAACTGGTTGCTATTTGCGATTTTTTACCGCATAGCAAATTAGGCTTAGGCGATTTTAAAGAACACTTTTATTCATCTATCGATGAGTTGCTTGATAACCACCCGGAAATAGAGGTTGTATGTGTATGTACACCTAACGGTTTGCATGCTGAACACGCCCTTAAAGTATTAGAAACGAACAAGCATGTAGTGGTTGAAAAACCAATGGCCTTAAGCAAGATGGACTGTGAAAAAATAATTCATACAGCTTTAGATCATAATAAAACCGTATTCTGTGTGATGCAGAACCGTTATTCTCCGCCAAGCGTTTGGTTAAAAGAAATTATAACAACTAAAACCCTGGGCGATATTTACATGGTACAACTTAACTGTTACTGGAACCGTGACGATCGTTACTATAAGGCAAACGGTTGGAAAGGGACACAAAAGTTAGACGGAGGAACATTGTTTACTCAATTCTCACATTGGATAGACATCATGTATTGGCTTTTCGGTGATGTTAAAAACATACAGGCAAAATTTGCTGATTTTAACCATCAATTATCTACAGCCTTTGAAGACAGTGGTTTTGTAAGCTTTGATTTTGTAAACGGCGGCATGGGAAGCATTAATTATTCTACAGCCGTTTGGGATAAAAATTTAGAATCATCATTAACCATTATCGGAAGTAAAGGCAGTGTAAAGGTTGGCGGACAATATATGGATCAGATTGAAACGTGTAACATAAAAGATTACACGATGCCTGCATTAGACGCAACAAATCCGGCTAACGATTACGGAGCTTATAAAGGATCGGCTAATAACCATCATAACGTTATCGAAAACGTGGTTGATACTATAAACGGAAATAATAAAATTACTACCAATGCTTTGGAAGGCCTTAAGGTAGTAGATATTATTGAACGCATTTATGAACTGCGTCCTGAAACAATTTTAAAAAACAGATAACCTATTTTAAATATAATATGGCAATTTATAAAAACATCATTGAGAAAAAAGCGACCGTAGCAGTTATCGGGTTAGGATATGTAGGCTTACCCATTGCTTTGGCGTTCGCTAAAAAAATAAAAGTGATCGGCTTCGATATTAATGCGAAACGCGTAGATATGATGAACAAAGGCATTGACCCGAGCAATGAATTGCCTAAATCCGAATTTGCTAAATCTGATATTACCTTTACACATAAACTGGAAGATCTTAAAAAAGCAAACTTTTTTATCGTAGCAGTCCCTACTCCTATTGATGAACATAACTTACCTGACCTTAAACCTTTGATCAGCGCATCAGTTACCGTTGGCAAAGTGCTTAAAAAAGGAGATTACGTTGTTTTTGAATCTACGGTTTACCCCGGTTGCACCGAAGAAGATTGCATTCCTGTTTTAGAAAAAGAATCGGGATTAAAAGCAGTAAAGGATTTTAAAGTGGGTTATTCACCGGAGCGTATTAACCCGGGCGATAAAGAACATACCATTACTAAAATATTAAAAATAGTGTCGGGCTGCGATGCAGAAAGCTTAGAAAACATTGCCAAGACTTATGAAATTATTGTGGAGCCGGGCACACACCGTGCTGCCAGCATTAAGGTAGCGGAAGCAGCTAAAATCATTGAAAATACGCAACGCGATGTTAACATCGCTTTAATGAACGAGCTTTCTATTATTTTCAATAAAATGAACATTAATACGTACGATGTATTAGCGGCTGCCGGAACTAAATGGAATTTTTTAAAGTTTTCCCCGGGCTTAGTTGGCGGCCATTGCATTGGCGTTGACCCATATTACTTAACACATAAAGCAGAATCGTTAGGTTACCACGCCCGTGTTATTAACAGCGGACGTTACGTAAACGACAGTATGGGCTTTTATGTAGCTAAAACCTGTGTAAAGAAAATAATTGCAGCCGGCAAAAACATCAGCAAATCAAAAGTATTAATTATGGGTGCTACGTTTAAGGAAGACGTAAGCGATATCCGTAACAGTAAAGTAGCAGACATTGTTAAGGAGCTAAAATCGTTTGGTGTAAAGGTAGAAATCATTGATCCGCATGCAGACAGTGATGAACT
>JBBRHI010000573.1:0-2474 GCA_038222995.1 Bacteroidia bacterium
CGTCCGGCAATGCTTATATTACCAAGGTAGGTAACGGTTACGGGAGCATTTATACAGACGATGGTAAAAAGGTAACATGGGTCTGTAATTTAAATAAAACGTTATTAAATGAAATTATTTACCTGCAACCCGGCACTTATAAAATAGAGTTCAGATACGAAGGCGTAAAAGAAACACTCGGCACTGTTGAAAGAAAATTCATGATCACATCGGCAGTAACCACAACTATTAAACTCTAAACAATGACAATAACTCTTGATAAACCGGGAGAAAAATAAAATAAAAAACAAAACTCTTTTATTAGATTAGCATATTCGAACTGACACCACTACCCTATGAAAAAATATACTTATACCGAAAAAAAAGATACGCGTTCAGGCTTTGGCGCAGGATTATCAGAACTGGGAAAATCAAATCCTAACGTTGTTGCGCTTTGTGCCGACCTTACCGGTTCGCTTAAAATGGATGCGTTTCAAAAAGAACATCCCGAACGTTTTTTCCAGGTTGGTATAGCAGAAGCAAATATGATAGGTATTGCGGCGGGGCTTACCATTGGCGGTAAAATACCGTTTACCGGAACTTTTGCGAATTTTAGTACAGGTCGTGTGTATGATCAAATTCGCCAAAGCGTTGCCTACTCAGACAAAAATGTAAAGATATGCGCATCACACGCTGGCCTTACTTTAGGAGAAGACGGAGCCACACATCAAATATTGGAAGACATTGGCTTAATGAAAATGTTACCGCATATGTGCGTCATAAATCCTTGTGATTATAACCAAACCAAAGCGGCAACAATTGCCATTGCAGAATATAAAGGGCCTGTTTACTTACGTTTCGGAAGGCCAACGGTTCCAAACTTTACACCGGCCGATCAAAAGTTCGAAATAGGAAAAGCCGTCATGTTGAATGAAGGAACAGATGTTACCATCATTGCCACGGGCCATATGGTATGGAAAGCGATTGAAGCAGGTGAAAAACTGGCGGAACAAGGTATTTCGGCAGAGATCATAAACATACATACCATTAAACCTTTAGATGACGCGGCTATTTTAAAATCGCTGGCAAAAACTAAATGCGTGGTAACGGCCGAAGAGCACCAAATGAACGGCGGTTTAGGAGACAGCGTTGCACAGTTATTGTCCCGCAACACACCGGCGCCGCAGGAATTTGTGGCTGTTAACGACAGCTTTGGTGAGAGCGGAACACCTGATGAATTGATGACTAAATACGGACTAGATACCATTAATATTATTGAGGCAGTAACTAAAGTAATAAAAAGAAAATAATTTAAAATCCATAAAAAAACCTGACTAAATTAATCAGGTTTTTTTTATGATTCTATACGAGGTAATTACTTGCCTTCAAAAAGTAGTTTTCATTTTTGAAAAAATACGTCAGTTTTTAAATTATATGTTGCGCAAGGGATGCAAACGGAAAGCTGCCGCAAAGCGGCACTTGAAGTGACAGCCCGGTGCGGCCACCGCCGCATGCGCCCAATGTATGTGTACTATAAGTGATAGCTTAGTATTAAAAAAATAAGCCATGTCGTAGCTAAGTTACAGCCTTCAAGTAAACTGTTTGTATTTAACTTGCTATTATTATATGCCACACTTTAAACTCATCTTTTACTTTTTTGGCAGATTGTAAGACCCTATTTTTTAAATAACGCCCTTGTAGCAACGCTTACAAATTATTTGAAGCACGACTAATTATTTTTGAATAGTAAATTTATTTACTGTTTCCTTATTACCGGATATAACCTTTAAAAAGTAAATACCATCTGCTAAAGTTGAACAGTCAACAATTACTTTATTACCTGTAAATGTTGAAGATACATTTACTAATTTGCCCATAACATCAGTAATAGAAAATACTTTACCGGTATTTTCAGAAGAAGTATAATCAATGGTTAATGCGTTTTGTACAGGATTAGGATACAATAAAACAGCGCCTTTTGTTCCATTATTCGTTACCGAACATATCTCTGTGTATTTAAATTTACCGGTATAATCCACTTGCTTCAAACGGTAATACGATACGTTTTTAACTGCATTTTCATCATTGAATTTATAATATAAAGTTGATAAACTGGTTCCTGCTCCCGGCTGTTTTCCTATTTCAGTAAAATTAATCCCGTCAGATGAGCGTTCAACAGAAAAATAATTATTATTGGTTTCAGAGGCTGTAGCCCACGTCAATTCAACATTACCTGAGTTAACTAAATTACAATTAAAACTTACCAGCTCAATCGGCAAAGGATTATTGCCATTTTTGGAAGCCAGTGTAAACGGACTGAACAATGTTACAGGAGAACTTGTTATAATGGTTCCAGCAGCTGTATTTCCCGTAGTTCCTCCATTACCTTCATCTTTCCATTTTACCTGTCCTGCATCCCACCTCTCAATAAGTAAATCGTATAAAATGTTAACACCGCAACTTGTTACATCCCAGGTTAATGTCACACGCACATT